>DRMK01000282.1 GCA_011322575.1 Gammaproteobacteria bacterium | reverse complement strand
TGGCTCGAGCACATCGCCCGCAGTCTGGACCATACTGAGAAGTTGCGCAGCTATGCGGAGACGGTCAGTGATACGGTGAAAAAATCCATCTTCCGCAAACTCGCCAGTGAGCGGGCGGTCAAAATACGGTGCCTGGAGGCGCTGCACGGGATCCCCATAGGGACGGGGGCCAAACTGGATGATCTGGATGGCGATCTGTTGCATCCTCATGCGCTGAAGAATCATCGTACCCTCTATCTGAGCGATCGACGCTCCGCCGGATTCGACGACGATCCGGACAGGGAGGCGAGGGAACGGCTTGCCGGGGCGCTGCGGCGCCTGAATGGTGATGTGAACCGGACAGCCCGCTCCTACTACGCCCTGCTGCTGATGGATGGTGATCGGCTCGGCAGGTTGCTGCGCGAGCATGCGCCGGACGAGATCTCCAGGGCGTTGCTGGAATTCACCGGAGGCGTTTCCGGAACCGTCGCGCAATGGGATGGCGTCACCATCTATGCCGGTGGGGATGACGTGCTCGCATTGCTGCCCATGGACAAGGCGCTTGGCTGCGCCGCGGCCCTCCGGACACTCTACGGGGAGCGTTTTGCCGGCCGCGGGATCGAAGAGGCCACGGCCTCATGTGCCATCATCCTTGCCCACCACCAGTATCCCCTGCAGGGAGTAATCCGTGAGGCGCACCATCAACTCGATGATATCGCCAAGGATGCCAACGGGCGCGACTCGCTGGCCGTCGCGGTGCTCAAACCTTCCGGAGTAACCGCCCAATGGGTGAATCCGTGGGAGACCGGCCACCCGGACACAGGGCTCGAGCAACTGGTGCGGGAGATGGCTGAAGGCCGGTTTTCGAGAGGCTTCTTTCACAAGATGCGCGATCGATACGGATTTCTCGACAGCGTCCAGGATGGGCCAGATGATATCGATCGAAAACGGCTGCTGGTTGCCGAATACCTGCAGAGCCGGGAGCGGGATACGACGCTGGAGGAGGCGGAGCGCTGCATCGACCGGCTCCTGGGCGCATGCCGTCCCTTCGTCCGGGAGAATGGCAGGCCGGTCCCGCGGCCTGGATTGCGCCTGGGAGGTGGTTTCATCGCCCGCTTCATGACCCAGGAGGAGGATTGATGGTGTTACTGAAACTGCAACCCCGGGACACGCTCTTTTTCCGCGACGGCCGTCCTTTCAACCAGGGCGAGAGCCCTTTCGCGCCCAGCCTGTTCCCGCCATCTCCGCAGACGGTGGTGGGTGCCGTGCGCGCCGCTTGGGCAAAGCAGCTTGGATGGCCGGGTCACGGTGGCTGGGGGCAGGAGATCCGCGACCGCCTGGGTGGAGACGGGGAGACGCTGGAGGGTATCGGCTTCAAGGGTCCGCTGCTGCAAAGGGGGAGCGAGCCCCTGTTCCCGGTTCCGGCCATGCTTCTCGGAGAATCGCCCGGCAGCCGTCACTCTCCTCCTCGTCAGCTCCTCCGGCTGCGCCCCTCCGCCCCTCGATTCCATTGCGACATGGGAGACAACATCTCCCTGCCCATACCGGAGAGGGAGGATGGAGTCGAGGGCCGCAAGCTGGTGCAGGGATGGTGGCTGACAAGGGCGGGTTTTCAGCAGATCCTCGCGGGAAAAACACCTGGGGGAGATCACTTCGTTGCCGAGGAGTCACTGTGGAGAGCAGAGCCGCGGATTGGTATCACGCTCGACCCGGAAACCGGCACCACACGGGAAGCCGCTCTCTATGCCACCAGCCACATCCGCCTGGCGGAAGGGGTCTCTCTGGTGATGGAGGTGGACAACCCCCCGCTCGAAGGCAACCACGACTGGCCGGTCGTTCTCGGAGGGGAGTCCCGGAGTGCTTGGATGGACACGGTGCGCAATGCGAAACTGGATGTTCCCGCCGTGCCCCTCGGGGAGGCCACCGAAGGAAGGATCCGTTATACCGCAATAGTGCTGACTCCACTGGACCCGGGTGGTCCGCCACGCGCGGGCGAGCCGTTCCCCGGCCTGCCGGGCAGGCTCACCACCACCTGCATGCCGCGGCCGCAACGCTGGGGCGGTTGGGACTCGATCCGCTGGCAACCACAGGGGATGCGCCCCCATCTCGCGCCTGGCAGCGTGCTGTTCATGGAGGCGGACGAGAGGGATCGGGAGGCGATCAAACGACTGCACAACACCACCATTGGCCGCCGCGCCAGCTGGGGATTTGGTCTGATTGCCATTGGTATCTGGAAATGAGGATGGAGAGAAAATGAAAAACATCGTACTGGGGCTGCTGGCGGAAACGTTCATTCATCCCGGCATCGGCCGAAACGAGGGCGCCATCGATCTGCCTGTGGCGAGGGAGGCTGCGACCGACTACCCCTATATCCCCGGTTCCAGCCTGAAGGGCGCACTGCGCGACCACGCCCGCGACCATGGGATGCAGGGCATCGAGACCTGTTTCGGCGAACAGGCCTGCGCGGGCGATCTGCTCGTCTCCGATGCGCGGCTCCTGCTGCTGCCGGTGCGCAGCCTGTCGGGGAGCTACAAATGGGTGACTTCGACACTGGCGCTGGAACGGCTGCGCCGCGACTGCGAGCGGGTGGGGCAGTCGATTGCTTTCACAACTCCCCGGGCTCCGGCCGAAGGCAAGGTACTGGGAAAAGGTGACGGAATGCTCTACCTGGAAGAGCGGGTCTGCTCCTATGAGGGACCCGTCCCGGACAATCTGGTCGAAGATCTGTGCCGGCTGATTCGGCACCAGCCGGTGCGCCAGCGCCTAGCGGAGCAGCTGGTCATCCTCAACGACAAGGATTTTGCCTGGTACGCCCGCTACGCGCTGGCCGTTCAGGCCAGAAACGTGCTGGATGAAGAAACCAAGGAGAGCAAGAACCTCTGGTACGAGGAGACCCTGCCGCCAGACACACTCTTCTATGCGCTGCTCGCCTCCCGCACCGATCGCGACGGGCTGAACAGCATGCGCCGACAGCTCCGAACCAACCCCTGGCTTCAGGCGGGTGGCAACGAAACCGTCGGTCAGGGGTGGCTGGCCACACAGATCATGGGGGAGAGTGAAAACCAGGGGGGACAGGGCGATGAATCTTGATCGTGATCGGGCCCGGGTAGCGCTGCAGGAAATCACCGCCATGCAGGATGGGGAGCTCGACAAATATGTCAGCTATGTCAAGGGCCTTCCTGCCACCATCATGCAAAACGGCCTGGGCCAGGCCCTGGCCACGCTGCTTGCCGCCTCCAAGGGGGAGAAGAGGGACGACCACTACCGTCTCTACACGCAGCTTGAAGAGTGGCTCTGCAGAGTCAACAGGCACTCCCCCTACCACGGCAAGAACAACCTGATGCGGGCGATCACCAGCGGCACGGAGGAGGACTACATCCTCGCCCAGGGCGAGGCGCTGGCCTATCTGCACTGGCTCAAGAAATTCGCCACCGCTTACCTGAGCGGGAAAGGGCAGCAGCAGGGGGAGACATCATGAACCTGCCACTATACTCCCTCCCCGGCGGTGGCACACATCTCTCCAGCCTCCCCCGACAGGCCAATACCGGGCTTTGGTACGACAAGTTTTGCAACTGCTGGAGGCGGCAGGGCGGGATCTGGACGCTGAAGACCGAGGACAACAGCAGGGAAAACCCAAAACTGAACTGGATCGCCACCGTAACCGGAAGGAGGGTGGGAGACGGGAAATTGCTGGAAGAGGCCTGCGGCCGCCAGGCCGGATTACTGCGATGTCTGCAGAAGGATGCGCAGCCCCTCCTCTTTCGGACCGAATGGCGCTTCGTTACGGGCCTGGGGAGGGAGCACCCGGTGGAGAATGGCTTCGCATGGCACCACACCCTGGGAGTACCCTATCTTCCGGGATCCTCGGTAAAAGGGTTGGTGCGCAACTGGGCGGGGCAGTGGGCCGGTGGAGGGGAAGAAATCGCACGAATCTTCGGCCCCGACGGACGGAACGAACCGAAACCAGAACGGATGGCCGCAGGCAGCGTCATATTCCTCGACGCCCTTCCCACGGAGCCGGTGCGACTGGAGGCCGATGTGATGACCCCCCACTACAGCGAATACTACGCGCAGGGGGAAGCGCCTGGTGACTGGTTGTTCCCGAACCCCATTCCATTTCTGGTGGTGGCCGCGAAGCAGCCCTTCCAGTTCGCGGTAGCGCCGGTTCCCGGAACCGGAACGGGAGAGAGAGACGCCGCCCTGGTGCGGGAGTGGCTGCGGGATGCGCTGTGCCAAATCGGTGCCGGAGCGAAGACCGCCGTGGGTTACGGTGTTTTTGCGGAGGAGACCGGCAGCGCCGGAGGAGACCAACGGGGGGAGATCTGGGAGGACGCCGTATTGCGCTTGAACCCCGGCAGCGGCGAGATCACTGCGACCCATGAAGGGAAAAAAGCGATCGCCAACATAAACGATAATGAAACGGTGCGACGTTACCGGGACGGATTGTCGAGAGCAAAACAGAAAAGGCTCAACAGCGGAGGTATCAGGGAAACCGTCGTAGTGGAAAAAACGGCAAACAGATACTTGCTGGTTCGCATCGGCCAGGGAGGTGGGTAATTATTCAGCATAATCTGAAACAGGCTGGTAACTGAATAGTTACGGGAGGGAAAGAGATGCCCGAGGCAAACACGCATGCTGAAATATGCAATAACATCGTGGTTCTCCGGCGCCGACAGGAACTCTGGCAGATTGCGCGCTATCTGCTGGACTCGAGGAGCCCTGCGATCCTCGTCATGTTTCTGGCGCTGCTCGCCATCTCCATTTTTCTGCTGGCGTCGGAACAGTACTCTCTGTCGGGCCTGCTTTGGAAAAAGCTCGCTGCGGACGAGGTGGGGCTGTTCATCCAGGTGATCACCTTTCTCGCGGTTGCCGGGATTTGGTTCATGGAGATGAAGAAAGAATGGCGGGGATCTTTGGAGAAGTATCTCAGTGTCTCATTCGTCTATGAGGGGCAGAAGAGAATCAGGTGCCGTTACGCCCCCCTCGTGACAGAATCTGACATCCGCAACATGGCCCAGTCGTTCGGGCAGGCGCTCAACGAAGGCGGCAAGCTGCCTATCGCCCCCGCATTACAGGGCAAAAGAGTGACGGTAGAGCAGGACAGGGGACCAGACAAAAATACCCTTTTGAACGGGGGCAAGCCATTCCTGCACTATGATGTAACGCTGCGGCTGACACGGAATATTCCGGAGAGAAAAGAGGATCTGCACGGGCTGGATCTTCCCGAGGGACGGTGCCTGCTGTGGACCTATCCATTCGATCCACCAACAATAGAAAACATCGTAGGGCAGAACGATGACCGTTGTAATTGATCTTTCATCCTTCTATACAGACACAGCCACGTTGCGCCGTCTTGTCGAATATGAGAAAAAGGCGCTGACAATGGCCGGAGAGGGCAACGAGGTGCTCCTCACCGGTCCCGCCCCGGTCTGGCTCTATCTCAGGATCGCCCACGTACTCCACGGAAAGGCAAAGCGGCTGATCTACCGGTCACCAGTGACCGGAGATGTGGAGATATTTAATCACGATCCGTTTTGATTCCGGGAACCGGCGCGCGACGGGCAAATATATATTGTTGACAGGGGGAAGTGATGGAACCCGTGACTCTGGATGCCGTCCTGACCGACAGCAACCTGTTCGACGCTTGGGCGAAGGTGCGGGGGAACAAGGGGTGTGCCGGCATCGACGGGCAGACGCTGGAGGATTTTGCCAAAGATCTGATGGCCAATCTCGACCTGCTGCGCATGGAGGTGCGCTCCGGCAGCTACCGGCCGCTGCCATTGCTGCGGGTCCATATCGACAAAAAGAGCGGCGGCAAGCGGCCGCTGTCCATCCCGGCGGTGCGCGACCGGGTGTTGCAGACTGCGATGGCGCTGGTGCTGACGCCGCTGTTCGAGGCCGAGTTCGAGGATGTCAGCTTCGCCTACCGCAAGGGCCGCTCCGTGGATCAGGCGGTTCAGCGGGTGATCCGGCTGCGGGACGAGGGCTACCGCTGGGTAGTCGATGCGGACATCGACGATTTCTTCGATGAAATCGACCATGAACTGTTGATGGCCGAAGTGGCGGCTCTGGTTGGCGACGAGGAGATTCTGCGGCTCATCCGCCAGTGGCTGACGGGCCGGGTGGTGGATGGCAAGCGCCGCTGGCGGCTGAAGAAGGGGGTGCCACAGGGCTCACCGATCTCCCCCTTGCTCTCCAATCTCTATCTGGATCATCTCGACGAGGCCCTGCTTGGCGAGAATCTCAAGTTGATCCGGTTTGCAGACGATTTCATCATCCTCTGCAAAAAGCGGCGCCGCGCCGAGGAGGCACTGGAGTTGACCGAAGAGGTGCTGGAGGCGCTGAAGCTGAGCATCAACGAGGACAAGACCCGCCTGGTGAATTTCCGCCGTGGATTCCGTTTTCTCGGCGTGCAGTTCATTCGCTCGCTGGCCTTCAAGTCAAAATATCCCGTGCCCGGGCCCGTTCTGGAAAGCCTGTCCCGGATCGGAGAGCAGGGTAGCGGTGTCATGTCGTCCGCGCAGGCGTTGGAGATGGCAGCGCGGAAGCCACAGAACGCCATGCAGCTCGCCGTCGCCGAGGTGGGACTGGATGAGGACGACTTTTCTGACGCCCCGGTGCATCCGGTGGAGAGCGGTGCGGCGCCGCAGCCGTCGGACGACGGGGCTCCGGCCAGGCATGATTCCCGGTTGCGAACCCTCTATCTGATGGAGCACGGCTATGT
>DRMK01000281.1 GCA_011322575.1 Gammaproteobacteria bacterium | reverse complement strand
TGATCTTTACGCAGCCGGTGCCGAACTCCGGATCCACATACTCGTCCACGATGACGGGGATGCGCCGCCCGGTGAGGGGCAGCTCCACCTGCTGGCCGATCAGGTGCCGGTAGCGTTCGTCGTCGGGGTGCACCGCCACCGCTGCGTCCCCCAGCATGGTCTCGGGGCGGGTGGTGGCCACCACCAGACAGCCCTCCTCGTTGACCAGCGGATAGCGCATGTGCCAGAGGTGGCCGCTCTCCTCCTCGGAGAGCACCTCCAGATCGGAGACTGCCGTGTGCAGCACCGGATCCCAGTTCACCAGCCGCTTGCCGCGGTAGATCAGCCCCTCCTCGTACAGGCGCACGAACACCTCGCGCACTGCTTCGGAGAGCCCCTCGTCCATGGTGAAGCGCTCCCGGGACCAGTCGGCCGAGGCGCCCATGCGGCGTAGCTGCTGGCTGATGGTGCTGCCGGACTCCTCTTTCCACTGCCAGACCCGCTCGATGAAGGCCTCACGACCCAGATCGTGGCGGCTCTTCCCCTCGGCGTCGAGCTGGCGCTCCACCACCATCTGGGTGGCGATGCCGGCGTGGTCGGTGCCCGGCTGCCACAGGGTGCGGTCCCCCTTCATGCGGTGGTAGCGGATCAGGATGTCCATGATGGTGTCCTGGAAGGCGTGTCCCATGTGCAGCCGCCCGGTCACGTTGGGGGGCGGAATCATGATGCAGTAGGGCTTCCCCGCGCCGCGGGGGGTGAAGTAGCCCCGCTGCTCCCAGAACCGGTACCAGCGCTGTTCGATGGCGTGGGGATGGTAGCTTTTCTCCATGGATAGCGATTACCCTGTTCAGTCGATATTGTGATATGCGAGCGGATAACCCCGCTCCTGATAGAAGCGGTAGCGCTGGCGGCCTTTCTCCCGCCGCTGCGGATCCGGGTCGACGATCTCGGCCAGCCGCTGGAAGCGACTGAAGAAAGAGGGTGTATCGTCGGCCAGATTGATCAGCAGATCGATTTCCGTCTCCGGTTCACTGCCGCAACCGATAACCACCGGCACCTTGTCGTTTCCGAGATCACTGCGCCGGTGGGGGATGAAGCTGCCCGGCCGGAAACTCCACAGCAGGTCGTCCAGCCGTTCCATCTGTTCATGGGTGGCGCTGTTGAGATGGATGCGGTAACCGGCGCGGAATGCCTTTTCGGTCAACCGGCAGGCGAAGCGCTCGCTGTCACCGGCCGCAAGGATATAGAAATCCACCTGGGTCATTGGGCCGCCCTGTCCAGCAGGTATTGGGTGAGCAGCGCCACCGGGCGGCCGGTGGCGCTCTTCTTCTCGCCGCTCTGCCAGGCGGTGCCGGCAATATCCAGATGGGCCCAGCGCTGCTTCTCGGTGAAACGCGCCAGAAAGCAGGCGGCGGTGATGGTGCCTGCCGGGCGTCCACCCACGTTGGCCATGTCGGCAAAGTTGCTCTTCAGCTGCTCCTGGTACTCCTCCCACAGCGGCAGCTCCCAGGCGCGATCGCCGCTCTCGTTACCGGCCCTGATCAGATCATGAACCAGCGGCGGATGGTTGCCCAGCACCGCCGAGGCCTGATGGCCCAGGGCGATGATGCAGGCGCCGGTGAGGGTGGCGATGTCGATGATCACCTCCGGGCGGTAGCGCTCGGCGTAGGTCAAGGCGTCG
>DRMK01000280.1 GCA_011322575.1 Gammaproteobacteria bacterium | reverse complement strand
CGAAACGTTCTCTTCAATGCACCATCTGAACCGCGTCGGGCTCCTCGCGCCTCTTCCAGCTGGTGGTTAGCATCCATGCAGAAAACTCCTTGGCTGACAGCGGCTTGCAAATGTAATACCCCTGGACCACATCACACCCCAGCTCGGCGATCTTGTCCCAGGTGGCCTCATCCTCCACCCCTTCGGCAACCACCGTCAGACCAAGGTTGTGGGACAGGTTGGCAATCAGGTGCACAATCTTGGCGTCGCTCTCGCCCTGCATCATCTCCCGTACGAAACTGCGGTCAATCTTGAGCTCGCTCACCGGCAGGGTCTTGAGATAAGCGAGCGACGAGTAACCGGTACCGAAATCGTCTACCGACAGCGCCACATCCATCTCCTGCAGCTTCTCCAGGGTGGCTAGCGCCACCTCCGGCTCCAGCATCAGATTGCTTTCAGTAATCTCCAGCACCAGCCGCTGGGGAGGCACCTTCCACTTCTTCAACAACCTGCGAACCTGGCCGGTCAGATCCTTGTCCAGCAGATTGTGAACCGAAAGATTGACCGATACGGTAATGTTATGCCCCTGCAATCCCCAGATGCTTGCCTGCTGCAGCGCCTGGTCGATGGCCCATACGGTGAGGGGGCGGATCAGGCCGGTCTGCTCTGCCAGCGGGATGAACTCCATCGGCGGGAGAAGCCCCTGTTGCGGATGCTGCCAGCGCACCAGTGCCTCGACCCCCACCACATCCCTCTTGCTGATATCGATCTGGGGCTGATAGTGGAGAATCAGCTCCCCTGCGGAGATGGCGCGGCGCAGATCCCCCACCAGCTTCAGGCGCTTCACGCTGTAGGGATCCCGCTCGCTCTTGTAGACCGCAAACCCGCTCTTGCGCTGCTTGGCCTGGCGCATGGCAACGTCGGCGCGGCGCATCAGTAGAGAGGTATCTCTGCCGTGATTGGGGAACGAGACCACCCCGATGCTGACCCCGATATCTATTTTTACCTTGCTGATCTCTACCGGATCTTTGAAAATGCGCTGCACCTTGCGCACCGCCGCCATGGCCTGGTTGGGGCCGGCAGAGAGCAGCAGAACCACGAACTCGCCACCACCTGGATGGCTTATGAACCAGTTCTCCTCCTGGATTGCGCTCAGACGATCTGCCACTTCACGCAGTACCGCATCGCCCACCTCATGTCCGAGCGTGTCATTGATCTCCCCCAGCCGATCCAGATCGAGCAACATGATGACGAACGGCTCTTTCTCCCTGCTGGCCTGTACGATGGCCTGGTTGATGCGATTGTCCAGGCGTTTGCGGTTGGGCAGTCCGGTGAGGCGATCATGGTTGGCGAGATGCTCCAGCTCCTTGATATGGCGCTCCTGGATAGCGGCGCGGGCTTGCCCCTCCTCCGCTACCTTCTCCCTCCAGCGTGCCATCTGTGACTCAGCCCGCCCCAGCACCACATAGAACAGACCAACCAGCCCCAGCGCCACCAGCAGCGTGACCACAGACATCACCTCAATAGTGCCGATGGCGTCGTCGAAGCGTGCCGTCACATCCTTCACCACCAGTGCGTAACCGACTACGTGGCCTCGCTTGTCCCGCAGCGGGATCTGGCCGATGCGGAAGTGGGTCTCTCCCACCGTTGCCGCGACGATGCGCCGTGGGTCGTGCTGCAGCTGGCGAACCGCTCCGCCAAGCTGCTCCTCGGGAAGCACGAAGCGTGTCTGGAACGGGATCACCAGCGCAGGGAAACGGCCCCATTCTGACTGGCCACTGCGCTGCCCCACCCGTTTTACCCAGCGTTCCCTGGAGAGTTTCTGTTTGGAAATTCCAAGATATAGCTCCACCTGGGCCACAGGGGCAATCTGACGCAACAGCACCTCGATGCTCTTGCCGATCTCTATGTACCCCCGCAACTTCCGCTTGGCACGCACCGGAAGCACAACACGCAACACCATCTGCCCGGCATCATCCAGCTCCACCCCAGAGGCCACGTCACCACTCTCCATGGCATCCAGCACGTTGAGAGTGGTCACCTCATCTCCGAAACGCCCCGGCTCATGCATACGCAACAGATTGCGGCGCCTGGCATCATGAAACGCCAGATGGGTAATCTGGGAACGGGATTGCAAGCGCTCGAACAGTGGTGCGGTATATTTCAGCAACGCCCGGCGATCACGCCTGCGCAGTGCCCGCATGATCTGTCCATCAGAAGCTATCAGCTCCAGCGCGCTCTCCAGCTGTTTGGTCTGCTCCTGGAGCAGCTCCCGGTAGAGCTGCTCGATAACCCGCAGATTGTCCGAAAGCTGTCTGTCGATATGGTTGTTCTGCTCCCGGTAGGCCCCGTACAGAAACATGGCGAACAGCACCGTCCCCCCCAGGATAAAGGGCAGAATGATAGGGAGCTTGAGTCTGATGTTCGTCATATATCTCCGTCTGCCTGGGGCAGTTCCGTCGCTTGTATGTGTCCTTCCCTTCCGGCATGGCTCTATGCCTGGTCCATCTCCTGCCCGCGGGCATTCAGGTAGGCCCGCTCGGATATCTCGTCCCAGGCCACAACCTGGTCGCGGAACTGCTGGAACGAGTCGAGAATCTTCTTCGCCACCGGATCTCTGCCGGCCAGCTCTGCAACCACCTTATCGGCCACCCCTTTCAATTCCTTGAGAACCTCGGGGGGAAAGCTGCGCAGCTCCACCTTGTGCCTGGTCACCAGCTGATGCAGGGCGGCATTGTTGCGCGCGGTGAACTCGCTCAGCAGATCCAGATTGATGGCCTTGCAGGCGGTGGTAACCACCGCCTGCAGATCCTTCGGCAGCTCGGCAAACGCCTGGCGGTTGATGAGGCACTCCAGGGTGGTGCCGGGCTCGTGCCAGCCGGGATAGTAGTAATACTTGGCAGCCTTGTGCAGCCCGAAGGCGAGATCGTTGTAGGGACCGACCCACTCGGTGGCGTCTATGGTGCCGGACTGCAGTGAGGTGAAGATCTCACCCCCCGGGAGGTTCACCGGGGTTCCCCCGAGGCGGCGCAGCACCTCTCCGCCCAGACCAGGGATGCGCATCTTCAGCCCCTTGAGATCCTGCGGTGAATTGATCTCCCGGTTGAACCACCCCCCCATCTGCACGCCGGTGTTGCCGGCCGCCACCGGCAGCAGGCCGAACGGCTCATAGAGCTCCCGCCACAGCTCCATCCCCCCTCCATAGTAGAGCCAGGCGTTCATCTCCTGGGCGGTGAGGCCAAACGGAACGGTGGAAAAGAACTGCGCCGCCTCACTCTTGCCCTTCCAGTAGTAGGCCGCCCCATGGCCCATCTCGGCGGTGCCGGAAGATACCGCGTCGAACACCTCGAAGGCGGGCACCAGCTCTCCGGCGCCATACACCTTGATGACCAGGCGCCCACCGCTCATCTCGTCGATCAGGGCCACCAGCTTGTTGACCGCGGTCCCCATT
>DRMK01000279.1 GCA_011322575.1 Gammaproteobacteria bacterium | reverse complement strand
TCGTCGCAACGGCTGGGCAAGGTCTTCCCCACGCCCGTGGGGGTGTTTCCAACCTGTAAACATTATCTCTTGTTTTGTGGATGTCTTCCCCACGCCCGTGGGGGTGTTTCTGTCAGGTCGTGATTTTGTGGGTCGGACGCTGTGTCTCCCCCATGCCCGGGATCAACAGGGTCAGGCCGGGCGAAATATCCGGGGTTAAACCATTCCCGGCTACTGCCGATAGATTTCTTGCCGCTACCGGTTTATTGGCAGGATAAGGGGGGTGATTTGCCACATACGCAGCATAACGGGCTTTGGCGCGAGGCACGGGCGGCAATCGGTGCCGGATTTATCACTCCCGGCGACGAGCTTTGGCGCCGGATGCTGGCAACTGTGCGTCACGATTTTTACCATCTCCCGGAGTATGTGGAGCTGTGCGCCAGGCAGGAGGGCGGAACGGCGACCGCCTTCTATGCGGAGACGCCGGACAATGCGCTGCTGATCCCGCTGCTGGCCAGAGACATTCCGGTGGTTGCCGGTGAGTGGAAGGATTTGAGCAGCCCCTACGGATATCCCTCTCCGCTGTTGCGTAACCCGGCCGATGGGGATGGGCTGCACCGGTTCATGGAGGAGTTCCGCTGGCTGGCGGCCCATCAGGGCTACGTAAGTCTCTTTCTACGGTTGCATCCGCTGCTTCCCCTGCCGACGGCGCCGCTGCGGGATTTCGGTGAGCTGGTGATTCATGGCGAGACGGTTTCCATCGATCTTACACAACCGGAACAGCTTCTGTGGCGTCAGATCCGCAGGGACCAGCGTGCCGGGATCAGGAGATTGCGCGAGCGGGGTTTTCGTGTGGAGATGGATGACTGGAGCACCCTGGATGAGTTCATGCGGATCTACTCGGAGACCATGCGGCGGGTAGGGGCCAGGGGGTTCTACCTGTTTCAGAAAGACTACTTTACCGGGTTGCGCAGCGCCCTGGGTGACCGGCTTCATATATGCCAGGTAATCTCGCCGCACGGCCATGTTGCGGCCGGTGGCCTGTTCAGCCTGACGCACGGGATCATGCAGCTGCATCTGTCGGGTACCTCCGATGCCTATCAGAAGATGGGGCCATCCAAGCTGATGCTGTATGAGATATGCAGATGGGGGCAGAAGGCCGGTGCCCGTACCCTGCATCTCGGGGGAGGGGTGAGGGGGCGCGAGGACTCCCTGTTTGGGTTCAAGGCGGCCTTCTCTCCCCTTCGCAACAGCTTTGCGACATTCAGGATGGTGGTGATGGAGGAGCGTTACCGGGAGATTGTAAGAATTTGGAAAAAAAACCGTGGCCATATCGGTCCCGACGATGATTACTTTCCCCCCTACCGCTATATTGAGTAAGTTTGACGGAAAGGAATCTGCCATCCGGTCGGTGCGAGTTTTCTCCCGCCGCCTGTTGAACGGAGTGATGCTCTTGAGTGACTGCAAGGTTTCAGGCTGGGAATGGCCCAAGCGGCTGTTGGATCTCTTGGTTGCCTCTCTGCTGCTGGTGCTGTTGTCGCCGCTGCTGCTTGTCGTGGCCCTGCTGGTAAGGTTCCGGCTCGGCGCTCCGGTGATATTCTCCCAACAGCGCCCCGGTCGTCACGGCAAGCTGTTTACACTCCATAAGTTCCGCACCATGACCGATGCCCGCGATGCGCAGGGGAGGCTGCTTCCGGATGGCGAGCGCCTGACCCCGTTCGGGCGTTTTCTGCGCAGCAGCAGCCTGGATGAGCTGCCGGAGCTGATCAATGTGCTGAAGGGGGAGATGAGCCTGGTGGGGCCGCGTCCCCTGCTGGTGGAGTATCTGCCCTGCTACACCCCGAGGGAGCGGCGCCGCCACTGTGTGCGGCCAGGCATTACCGGCTGGGCGCAGGTGAACGGCCGGAACATGATTCCCTGGGATCAGCGGTTGGAGATGGATGTCTGGTATGTGGAGAACCGTTCCCTGCTGCTGGACCTGCATATACTGCTGTTGACCGTGGGCAGGGTGTTCCGGTGTGACGGGGTCTCCAGCAATGCGGATGACGCGGAGAGCTACCTGTCGCAGGAGCGCCGTGCGGGGATCCCGGATCGATGAGGGTGGGCCATGCCGAGGTGGAGGCGGTTGCGCAGCGTTATGGAACCCCCTTCTATCTGTTCCATCCGGAGCGTTTCGAGGCCAATCTCCGGCAGTTTGCCGACTCCATGCGGGCCCGCTACGAGCCATTCATACTCGGCTACTCGTTCAAGACCAACTATCTGCCGGCCGCCTGCCTGCTGGTGAAGCGGACGGATGGTTGGGCGGAGGTGGTCTCCCGGCTGGAGTACGAGCTGGCGCTCAGGTTGGGGTACCAACGGCGCAGGATAATATTCAACGGCCCGTTGAAACGGGAGGAGGATCTGGCGCTCGCCCTGGGGGCCGGATCCGTGGTCAATCTGGACTCCCTTACCGAGGTGGCCTTTGTATGCCGCTGGGTAAAATGGAATCCGGCCGCCAGACCGGTGGTGGGGCTGCGCGTCAACGTCAGGCTGGTGGGGCCGGACGGGAGATCCCGGGTACAGGAAGGACAGCAGGCGGGGCGGTTTGGTCTCGCCGGAGAGGAGTTGGAGCGCGCCGTGAAGATGCTGGGGGGCAGCGGCGTGGAGATTGTCTCCCTGCATGGCCACACCTCCTCCAGTGATCGCAGTGTGGAGAACTTCCGCGCCATTGCCACTACCCTGTGCGCGGTACGGCAGCGCTACGCGCTGGACAGGGTCCGCTATCTCAACGTGGGCGGTGGATTCTTCGGCACCGCGGCGGAGCGGCTGCTTGGCAGGAGGGTGCCGCGCTTCGACGAGTATGCCGCGGCGATTGCCGGGACCCTGCTGCAGGACGATTGGGTCTCGCGGAACCGCCCCAGCCTGGTCGCGGAGCCAGGGGTATCGGTGGTCGCGGATGCCATGAGTTTCTATACGCGGGTGCACAGTACCAAAAGGGTTGCCGGGGGCAAGCGCTTCGTGACCGTGGACGGCTCCGTGCTCAACGTCAAGCCCACCATGCACCCCCATAACATGCCGTTCCGTCATATCCGCGCGCGCGGCGGGGAGGAGGGGGAGGTGCTGTCATACGACGTGGTGGGTTCCACCTGCATGGAGAAGGATGTGATCCTGCGCGAGGTGGAGCTGCACGAGCCGCGGCCCGGAGACTACCTGGAGATCGGGGGGTGTGGAGCCTATACCACGGTGATGACCCCCCCCTTCATCAATCCGGCCCCGGCCATCCTGGCCCCCGATGGGGATGGGGGATTCGAACTGCTGCGTACGGAGCAGAGCCTGGAGCAGTTCCTGGCCGCCTACCGCATGGGTGGCGACGCGGCATGAACATCCTGTTCACCTGCGCCGGGCGGCGCAACTACCTGCTCCACTACTTCCGTGCCGCCCTGGATGGCACCGGCCGGGTGCTGGCCGCCGACGCCAGTCCCGCTTCGCCCGCGCTCCAGGAGGCGGACGGTGCCTTCCGGCTGCCTCCCGTGGATGATCCCGCCTACCTGTCGCGCCTGCTGGAGCTGTGCCAGCGGGAGCGGGTGGCGGCGGTGATCTCCCTGAACGATCTGGAGCTGCCGCTGTTGGCCGACGCCAGGCAGGAGTTCCTCGAGGACGGGATCAGGGTGGTGGTATCCAGCCCGGATGTGGTCGAGATCTGCTTCGACAAATGGAAGAGCATGCGCTTCTTCTCCGAACTCGGGATCTCCTGCCCGCGCAGCTGGCTGACCCTTGAGAGCGCCCGCAGCGCGGTTGCGGCGGGGGAGCTCACCTTCCCGGTGGTGGTGAAGCCGCGCTGGGGAAGCGCCTCCATCGGGATCGAGTACCCCCGGGACATCCGTGAGCTGGAGCTGGTCTGGGAGCTGGCGCACCACAAGCTGAAGCGCACCATCCTGGCCGCGGTGAGCGATGCGGATGCGCGCCACTCCGTCATGATTCAGCAATATCTGCCGGGTGTCGAATACGGGCTGGACGTAATCAACGATCTGCAGGGTAGCTACCGGACCACGGTGGTAAAACGGAAGCTGGCCATGCGTGCCGGGGAGACCGACAGGGCGCGGGTAGTGGAGCATCCGCGACTGATGGCAGAGGGGCGCAGGCTGGCGGAGAGGCTGCGGCATGTGGCCAATCTGGACTGCGACTTTTTCGAGCATGACGGGAAGCTCTATGGACTGGAGATGAATCCCCGTTTCGGCGGCGGGTATCCCTTCTCCCATATTGCCGGGCTGGACCTGCCGCGCGCCATCGTGGGCTGGCTGCGTGGGGATCCGGTTCCCGATACGCTGTTTGCGGTGCGTTACGGAGTTCAGGGAGCGAAGTGTGATCGATTGGTCTCTGTTGAACAGGTAAAAGTTATGTGATCGATTAAAGATGTGCCGTGGCGGATCCGAAAAAGGTGGATAACGACCATCTTTCCAACCGGGATCCACTATGCCACATTGCACGAGATCACTGTTGCTTGCGCCGCTGTTTTTCATTGTGTTTCTCCTCTCCGGCTGCGGGGAGGAGGCGCTGATAAATGTGGCCGATTCGCGCAAGAACGCCTCCCCGGTGATTTTTGGGGAACCGCAGTATTCGGTGAGGGTTGGAGAGAGTTACCGATTCGAGCCGGTTGCCAACGACCTCGATGATGACAAGTTGCTGTACTCTGTCTCCGGGAAACCTCGCTGGGCCGAATTCGATCCGGCTACGGGGATGCTTTGGGGAACCCCGAAAGAACAGGATCCCGGTACCTATCCCGATATCATAATCAAGGTTACCGATGGGATGGATGAAGATGCACTCGGTCCTTTCAGCATAACCGTTGTGGGTGCGAATGCGGTTGCTCCTCCGCCGGTCGAATACAATCTGGATAGCGAGGTATTTCCCATAGGATCTCCTCCCCAAGTGGCAGCCGGGGAAAGCTACGCGGATCCCCTCTCTGGATACCAAGTGCTCCGAATCACGGACGTGGACAACCTCAATCCACCACGTTCCAAAAAGAATCCCGGCAAGGTCCTGGATGGTGTGCTCAACGAGTATGCCATCCCGGATATCGAGAACGCCGACGGCAGCATGCTGATAGTGATGGCCACCAATTCCAACTTCTGGTATCTGTATGACGTGCAGAGCGGTGCCTACATCAAGGAACTGACCAAGTTGAGCGCAGCAGCGGAGCCGCGGTGGGACGTTTCGGATCCGAACATCCTTTACTACCGCAAGGGCGCCGCTCTCTACCGCTATGATGTGTCCGGGGACCAGAGCGTGCTTCTGTACGACTTCAGGCAGGACTATCCCGATATGCAGTCCATTACCTCAGGCACCAAGGGTGAGGCCAGCGCCGACGGCAGGTATCGCCCGTTCATCGTGCGCGCTGGTGGCCCGGCGGCGGATCTGGACTGGATTGTATTCGATTTCAAGACCAACAGCATCGTGGGGAGCTATGTAACGGCCACCGGCTCCCGTCCCGCTTTCAAGGCCAAGTACTGTGTGTTGAGCCCTTCCGGCAACTACGTGCTGGTCAACTCCACCCAGGCACCTGGAGGCTACCGACCCTATGTTTACCGGCGGGATTTCAGCGGCGAGCGGCGCATGGGAACCCGCAAGGGGCACTTCGATTTTGCCCTCGACGCCGCCGGGCGCGAGGTGTTCGTGGCCCAGGACAGCGATACCGACTGGATCACCGCCACCTATCTGGAGGATCTGAGCGAGCAGAACCTGCTGAAGCTCAACTTCTCCAGCTCCACCTACGTGGGTCTGCACCTTTCGGGGAACAACTACGATCGGCCCGGCTGGGTGCTGGTATCCACCTACGGTCCCCAGACCAGCCGTGGGGAACAGCCTGCGATCTGGTCCGACGGCACCCACTACATGCTGGAGATCAAGGAGAACGGCCGCCACTGGCGCGTGGCGCAGACCTTCACCCGTTTCCCGCAGACCAACAAAAAGTACTACTGGCTGGAAGCAGCGGCCACCATCAACCGGAGTGGTACGCGCATCTACTGGGGAGCAAATCACCACGACCAGCGCGACAAGTATGTGGATCTCTACCAGCTGACTCTGCCCGAGAGCTGGTATCGGGATCTGCAGGAGCAACAATAGAGCTGCTTACCCACACGACTTTGGGAAGACCCTCATTGAGTTTCCAGGCATCGGTCAGAAGGTGAGGCTCTCCGTCTCACCAGATCCCTCGCGGATCACCACTGGCCGGTCGCCGGTGAGATCCACCACGGTGGTAGGCTCGAACCCGCAGAAACCGCCGTCAATCACCAGATCCACGTCGTGCTCCAGGAACTGCCGGATCTCGTAGGGATCGGTGAGCGGCAGCTCCTCTCCCGGTAGAATCAGGGTGGTGCTCATGAGCGGCTCCTGCAGCTCCTTCAACAGCGCCTGGGCGATGCGGTTGTCCGGCACCCGCAGGCCGATGGTCTTGCGCTTGGGGTGCAGCAGGCGGCGCGGCACCTCCCGCGTCGCTTCCAGGATGAAGGTGTAGGGTCCCGGCGTGTGCGCCTTGAGCAGCCGGTAGTTGCTATTGTCCACCCGGGCGTAGGTGGAGATCTGGGAGAGATCGCTGCAGACCAGGGTAAGGTGGTGCCGTTCGTCCAGCCGGCGGATGCGGCGAATGCGGGTGACCGCCTGCTTGTCCCCCAGGTGACACCCCAACGCATAACCGGAGTCGGTGGGATAGACGATGACCCCTCCCGCCTGGACGATCTCCACGCTGTGCACGATGAGACGGTGCTGGGGATTGTCCTGGTGGATGTGGAAGAACTGGCTCATGGGCTCGCGTTGACCCTACCCCCGGCACGTACGGGGGGGAGTACTAGCCGCTCACCCGGTTTTCGATCAGATCCTCCACCACCTCCGGATCCGCCAGCGTCGAGGTGTCCCCCAGATCATGGATCTCCCCGGCGGCGATCTTGCGCAGGATACGGCGCATGATCTTGCCGGAGCGGGTCTTGGGTAGAGCGGGAGCCCACTGGATTACGTCTGGTGAGGCGATGGGTCCGATCTCCTTGCGTACCAGGTCAACCAGCTCCCGGCGCAACTCCTCGCCGGGCTCGGTTCCTTTCACCAGTGTCACGTAGGCGTAGATCCCCTGGCCCTTGATCTCGTGCGGACAGCCCACCACCGCTGCCTCGGCCACCGCCGGGTGCAGCACCAGGGCGCTCTCGATCTCGGCGGTTCCCAGGCGGTGGCCGGAGACGTTGAGCACGTCGTCCATGCGCCCGGTGATCCAGTAGTAGCCGTCCGCGTCGCGCCGGGCGCCGTCACCACTGAAATACATGCCCGGGAAGGTTTTGAAATAGGTATCGAAGAAGCGCTGCTTGTCACCGTACACGCCCCGCATCTGGCCGGGCCAGGGGCGGGTCATTACCAGACTCCCCTCGCACTCCCCCTCGAGGATGTTGCCCTGCTGATCCACGATGGCGGGGGTGACGCCGAAGAAGGGGAGGGTGGCGGAGCCCGGCTTGAGGCGCGTGGCGCCGGGCAGCGGGCTGATCAGGATGCCGCCGGTCTCGGTCTGCCACCAGGTGTCCACGATGGGACAGCGCTGCTCCCCCACCACCCGGTAGTACCACTCCCACGCCTCGGGGTTGATGGGTTCGCCCACGCTGCCCAGCAGGCGCAGGCTCCGGCGCGAGGTGCGTTTCACCGGCTCATCCCCCTCGCGCATCAGGGCGCGGATGGCGGTAGGGGCGGTGTAGAAGATGTTCACCTGGTGCTTGTCGCACACCTGCCAGAAGCGGGATGCATCGGGCCAGGTGGGTACCCCCTCGAACATCAGGGTGACGGCGCCGTTGGCCAGCGGGCCGTAGACTATGTAGCTGTGGCCAGTGATCCAGCCCACGTCGGCGGTGCACCAGTAGATGTCACCGTCGTGATAGTCGAAGATGTACTTGTGGGTGATGGCGGCGTAGAGCAGGTAGCCGCCGGTGGTGTGTAGCACCCCTTTGGGCTTGCCGGTGGAGCCGGAGGTGTAGAGGATGAACAGGGGATCCTCGGCGTCCATCCACTCCGGTTCACACTCTTCGGGAGCGCCGGCCATCGCCTCGTGGTACCAGATGTCGCGTCCCTCATGCCACTGGATGGGGCCGCCGGTGTTGCGGACCGTCAGTACGGCGCGCACCTCCGGGCAGCCCTGCAGGGCGGTGTCCACGTTCCGCTTGAGAGGGGTGGTGCGGCCACCACGGCGTCCCTCGTCGGCGGTGATTACCAGGCGGCAGTCGGAGTCCAGGATGCGATCCTTGAGCGCCTCGGGCGAAAAGCCGCCGAACACCACCGAGTGGATGGCGCCGATGCGGCTGCAGGCCAGCATGGCGTAGGCCGCCTCGGGTATCATCGGCATGTAGATGCAGACCCGGTCCCCCTTGCCGATCCCCTGGCTTTTCAGTACGTTGGCCAGCTTGCATACCTGCCGGTGCAGTTCCCGGTAGCTGATTTTGCTGTCGTTCTCCGGGTCATCTCCTTCCCAGATGATGGCGGTCTGATCGCCGCGGCTCTCCAGGTGGCGGTCGATGCAGTTGTAACTGACGTTGAGCTTGCCCCCTTCGAACCAGCGGATGTGCGCCTTGTGGTAGTCCCACTCCAGAACCCTGTCCCACGGCTTGTGCCAGCTCAGGAAACTCTTTGCCTGCTCCGCCCAGAACCCCTCCGGATCGTCGATGGAGCGCTGGTACATCTCGCGGTAGCGCCGTTCGTCGATATGGGCGCGGGCGGCGGTGGCGGCCGGTATATCGTAGACTTTCGTTTCAGACATAGGTCTCTCCCCGTTGTTTGTGCCAGGGGCGGTTTTTGTCCTGATATATGCTCCCCTCGGTGCAGACCATTCTCTGGATGGGCGTTCCGCCTGTCAAGGAGGATCCGCCCGACGGCAACAGAAGGACTGGCGAAGGAGGATATGCTACATGGGTCTTCCCCAAATCGTGTGGGTAAAATGGTAGATCATCCTTGACAGGCAGGATGCACGCCGGAAGATGGTCGGCATAAGGGGATTGGGGACACTTTGGAATAGCCGTACCACTTGCAATTCGCGCAGGTAGTGGATATCCGGTAGTCTCCGGCCAGATAGCCCCAATCCCCTTCTGGCTACCGAGTATGTGGCGTGCATCCTGCCTGTCAAGGACGAAGCCGCTACGCGGTGATTTACCATTTTACCCACACGATTTGGGGAAGACCCCGCTACATTATGGCACAGCTCTCCGGCCGCGCCAGGGCGCGCGGTACCGACGAGATCCTCCAGTTGGCGATGGCCCATCTCCAGAAGCTCTCCAGATCACCGTCCAGCAGCTCCCGCGGCGGGGCTTGACCGAGGAATCTCAGGGCGCGCCACAGGGCCGGCAGGGGGCGGCCGTTGTCCAGCGGGGCGGCATGGGTCTGCTTGCTGAGCTTCTGTCCCTGCCGGTTGGTGGCTACCGGCAGATGGGCGTAGCGTGGCGTGGGGAAGCCCAGCAGCCGCTGCAGCAGGATCTGGCGCGGAGTGGAGTCGAGCAGGTCGCTGCCGCGCACCACCTCGGTGATTCCCTGGGCCGCGTCGTCCACCACCACCGCCAGCTGGTAGGCGAACAGGCCGTCGGCGCGTCGCACAACGAAATCTCCCACCTCCCGTTCCAGATCCTGCCGCTGGCGGCCCTGGACGAGATCCCGGAACGAGATACTGCGTCCGTAGGTGGAGAGCCTCAGGGAGCGGGCGGTCTTGCCGGGTGGCAGTCCCTCGCGGCAGGTGCCGGGGTAGATGGCGTGGTTCCCGCTATCAGCGCCTTGCCGGGCTATGTCGCTGCGGCTGCAGCCACAGGGGTAGAGCTCCCCTTTCAGCAAGGGTAGCGCGGCGGCGTAACTGGCTAGCCGGGCGCTCTGGTAGAGCACCTCGCCGTCCCACTCCATGCCAAATGCTTCCAGCGTGGCAAGGATCGCGTCGGCGGCTCCCGGCACCACCCGAGGCAGGTCCAGATCCTCCATGCGCACCAACCATCTACCGCCGGCGCTGCGTGCGCAGAGATAGCTACCCACTGCGCTTACCAGCGAGCCGAAGTGTAGCGGCCCGGTGGGTGAGGGGGCGAAGCGTCCCGTGTATCCGGTCTGCTCTGTCATGCTCTTCTGTTTCTCCGGCAGAAAATTGCCCGATTGTCCTAAACTTGTCGCTCAAGCTGCCGACAATGGAGTGAGCAAACCAATCGAGGGTTCGGCAACGATGAATAATAATAATGAAAAATTGGTAATCTTCGGTACCCGCGAAGATGGCAGCAGATTGCGCCCCGGCGACTGGGTGGAGCGGATCTCCTCCATGCTGGCGGAGTTTGGGCCGGATCACCGGCTGCACTACTCGAAAAGCGTCTACCCGGCCGTCATCGACGGTCAGACCTGTCTGGTAGTAGATGGCAAGTTACAGCAAGAGGCCCCCAAGATGTATGACCACATACACCGTTTTGCGCGGCGGAACCGCCTCACGGTCCAGAGTTGGCCCAGGGAGGAGGAAGCCGGTAAACAGATGGAGTTGCAACGTGCATCCAGTTAT
>DRMK01000278.1 GCA_011322575.1 Gammaproteobacteria bacterium | reverse complement strand
TACCGCGAGATCGCGCGCGCCAACGGCCATCCCGAATGGGAGCCGGAGATCCGCGCCACCTTCGCCCGGGTCTGGGCCGAGGAGGCCCGTCCCGGCTACTGGTACCAGGACGCCCAGGGGCGCTGGCACCGGCGCTGAAGCGGGGACACGGCGCGTCCTTTCCCGTTGGTGCGGCCGAGACGCGCAGGGAACCCTCCGCCTTGTCATCCCGACCGGAGCCGCAGGCGGAGTGGAGGGATCTCATTGCTTGAACGGCTTCCGGGATTTCTCCACTCCGGCACCGGCTTGCGCCGTTGCCTCCGGTCGAAATGACGGCGCGTGCGGGTTGCCGCCCGCTTTCGAAATGGTCTGCCGCAAAGCGGCCGCGGCGCCTCGCCGGGCTCCGCTTTGCAGGAGATCAGAGCGCGGTGCCGGGCTCGACGGGTGAGGTGGCGCCCTGTTCGGAGCGCTCCGGGGCGCGGAACCAGGAGAGCTTGTCGTGCAGCCGCACCACCTCGCCCACGATGATGAGGGTGGGCGGTTTCGGTTGTTCCCGCTCCGCCAGCGCCGGCAGCTCCGCCAGGGTGCTGGTGAACACCCGTTGGCGGTGGGTGGTGCCCTGCTGCACCAGGGCGGCGGGGGTGTCGCCGGGCAGGCCGTGCGCCTGCAGCTCGCGGCTGATCACCGGCAGTCCCTTCAGGCCCATATAGAAGACCACCGTCTGTGCCGGCTGGGCGAGCTGCGCCCAGTTGAGGTTCATGCTGTTGTCCTTGAGATGGCCGGTGACGAAGGTCACCGACTGGGCGTAGTCGCGATGGGTCAGCGGGATACCGGCATAGCTGGCGCAGCCCGAGGCGGCGGTGATCCCCGGCACCACCTGGAAGGGCACTCCCTGCTCGGCGAGGGTGTCGATCTCCTCGCCGCCGCGGCCGAAGATGAAGGGGTCGCCGCCCTTCAGCCGCAGCACCCGGTGACCTTCCTTCGCCAGGTCGGCCAGGAGCTGGTTGATCTCCTCCTGGCGCATGGCGTGGTTGTCGCGCTCCTTGCCCACATAGATGCGGCGCGCGTCGCGCCGGGTCATGTCCAACACCGCCTTGGCCACCAGACGGTCGTAAACCACCACGTCCGCCTGCTGCATCAGGCGCAGGGCGCGGAAGGTGAGCAGGTCGGGATCGCCCGGGCCGCCGCCCACCAGATAGACCTCGCCCATGCCCTGTTCCGGGCGGTGTTCGGCCAGCTCGCGCTCCAGCAGCGCCTCGGCCTCGTCCATGTGACCGGAGAAGACCCGCTCGGCCACGCCGCCCTGCAGGATGCGGTCCCAGAAGCGGCGCCGCTCGCCCGGGTCGCCGATCACCGACTTGACGCGCTCGCGGAAGCGCCCGGCGAGCTCCGCCAGGCGGCCGTAACCGGCCGGGATCAGGGACTCCAGGCGGGCGCGGATCAGGCGCGCCAGCACCGGCGAGGCCCCGCCGGTGGAGACCGCGGCTATCACCGGCGAGCGGTCGATGATGGAGGGCATGATGAAGCTGCTCAGCTCCGGCTGATCCACTACGTTCACCGGAGTTCCGCTCTGTTGGGCCTCGCGGGAGATCCGGCGGTTCAGTTCGGTATCGTCGGTGGCTGCGACCACCAGGGTTGCCTGGCCCAGATCCTCTTTCCGGTACTCCCGCGCTTCATGGTCGATGGCCTGTTGCCGTTTCAGTGAGCGAAGGGTCGGGCCCAGCCCGGGCGCAATCACCCTGATACGGGCGCCCGCGCGCAGCAGCAGTCCCGCCTTGCGGCCGGCCACCTCGCCACCGCCTACCACGAGGCACGGTTTGTCCCTGATGTCGAGAAATATGGGCAGCAGTTCCATGGGCAGAGTGAGCGTTGCTTATTCTCCGGCCGGCATTTTCCCCGAGGCGGCCGGTCATGTTCCATTATACCCGCCAGCAGGGGTTGTGTCTGTTGCCGGGTCTTTCCCAAATCGTGTGGGTAAAATGGCAAATCATCCTTGACAGGCGGAATGCACGCCGGAAAATGGTCGGCAGAGGGGGATTGGGGAGACTTTGGGATAGCCGGAGTAGTTGCAATTGGCGCAGGTGGTGGATATCCGCCACTCCCCGGCCAGACAGCCCCAATCCCCTTCTGGTTACCGAGTGTGTGGCGTGCATTCCGCCTGTCAAGGACGAAGCCGCTACGCGGTGATTTGCCATTTCACCCACACGATTTGGGGAAGCTCCCTGTTATCAGGACAAACGATAACAAAGCCCAATGCAGCGAGTCTCCGGGCGGTCAGCCCGCAAGGCGCGGCGGCGCAGGGGAGGGGTTGGTCCTCAGTGGCTGGTTCCGGCGGAGCGGCTCAGCTTGTTGTGTACGTTGTACTTGCCGGATGGCTTGCGCATGGGGATGCGTTTCAACTCCTTCAGGGTCCTGCTGTCATAGACGATCACCGCCCCGTCCGGATCCCAGATGCTCAGCAGCGCGCGCGTGCCGTCCCTAGTGAACTCCACATGGGCGGAGGTCTTGCCGGGTGCCGGGCGCAGGGTCTTCACTATCTCCAGGGTGCGCTTGTCGATCACATGGACCGCGTCCCGGTTGGGGCCGAAGAAGACGTCCACCCAGGCATAGGGGGTGTTCTCGTGGCTGCGCATGAAAAAACCGGGGCCCAGGGTCTCGATGCGGCGGATGGTCTTCCAGCTGGTCATGTCCACCACGCTCACGATTCCATGCTTCATGTTGGGCGTGGCCAGCACCGGACGGCCCCGGTAGATCCAGCTGATCCCGGATCCCAGATGGGGCATGCCGGGGAGATCCAGGGTGTGCGTCACCTTGCCCTGCTCCAGATCCACCACCTGACTGGAGCCGTCCCGGGATGTGCCGATCACCAGGGTGTACTCCTGGTTGATGAAAAAATCGTCCAGATAGCTGCTGGTCCTGATGCGGCGAATGGGGAGTGGCCCGGCACCTGCCCTGGCCGCGTCCGCCGGATAGGGGATCTCCCATAGCTCCGGTATGTCCTTGAGGGCCACTATGAAGCTGTTTCTTGGTTCCGCCGCGTAGACCGCGCTGACCCGGGAGCTGTGGCCGTTGCCGTCGCTGGCGGGAATGATCCGCAGCGGGGCGAGATCGCTTCCATCCAGCAGCACCAGGGTATGGGGCAGATAGTTGGCCACCATCACGTAGCGCCCGTCGGCCGACACCGCCACGTTGCGGCTGTTGATGCCGGCCCGGATCTCCGCGACATACTCCAGGTTGTATATGTCGAACTTGCTGATCCAGCCGTCACGGGAGGCGAAGAACACATAGCGCCCGCCGTTGCTGTACTTGGGGCCGCCGTGCAGGGCGAAGCGGGTGGGAAAGCGGTGGATGGGGGTGAAGGTGTCCCCATCCAGCAGGGTGGCGTGGTGGTCCCCCAGCTCCACCACCACGAACAGGTTCTGCAGGTCGGCGGAGAAGCGCGGTTTGGGGGGCAGGCTGCCGGGAGGGTGGTACACCACGTGGGAGGCGCGCATCTGCTCCACTCCCCACGCCGGGATCCGTTTCAGGGGGGTGTAGATATACTCCACCAGGGAGTCGATGGCGGCGCTGTCCAGCCGGTCGTGGAATGCCGGCATCTGGGTGGCGGGCGCGCCGTTGCGGATCACCTCGGCGGCCCTGTTGCGGGACAGGCGCTTGAGGTTCTGCGGCAGCAGGGCGGGCCCCATGGCGCCGAGCCGCCCGGCGCCGTGACACTCGCTGCAGTGCTCCCGGTAGAGGGCGGCGGCGTCAGGGGGCTCCTGCGCCGCAGCGGCCATCGTGCAGAGGGTCGCCAGCAGCGCCGTTCCTCCAATCCTGACAGACCGTTGAAAAACCCGGTTTTTCGGCGGCCTGTGTGCGGTGCGCGGGTGCACCGCCATTTTGTACGACGAGCCATTGGGAAAGCGGGGAAGCCGGAAACCGCGTATGCGGCTTCCGGCGTCGAAAAAGGCCGGGGCGGCTTTGTTCCGCATCCTGCTAAAGCGCAACCGGACGCCGCTCCATCTCCCGCCCATGGCCACTCTCCTCGATGCCGATCTCCTGATCGGTCAGGTAGCAGGCGGGATCCTCCGCCCAGGGGTCGCCGGTCAGCTGCAGGGCGCGCACCCTGGTGTTGCCGCCGCAGATGGCGAACTCCCGGCAGCGCCCGCAGCGTCCGCTGATGGCGCGCGGGCGAGCCTTCAGACCCGCCATGATGGGATCCGAGGTATCCCTCCAGATCTCGGAGAAGGGGCGCTGGCGCACGTTGCCCAGGGTGTGGTGCCACCACATGGTGTCCGGATGCACATTCCCCAGGTTGTCGATGTTGGCCACGTTGACCCCCGAGCTGTTGCCGCCCCACTGGACCAGCTTGCGGCGCAGATGTTCGGCCTGGGCCGGGTAGCGCCGCTCCACCCAGCGCAGCAGGTACACCCCGTCGGCATCGTTGTTGCCTGAGACCAATTCGGTGGGCCGGCCGGACTGCGCATCCGCCAGGGCCCGTTCGAACAGCAGCTCCATGGCCCGGCGGGTAGTGGCAAGGAAGGCGTCCGACTCCCGGTTCTTGTTGCCGCGCCCGGCGTAGTTGAGGTGCGAGAAGTAGAACTTGTCCACCCCCTCATCCTCCATCAGCCGCAGCAGTTGCGGCAGCTGGGCGGCGTTCTCCTCGGTCATGGTGAAGCGCAGTCCCACCTTGATGCCGTGTTGGCGGCAGATGCGCAGGCCACGCAGCGCCGCGTCGAAGGCCCCCTGCTTGCGCCGGAACGCGTCGTGGGTCTCGCGCATTCCGTCGATGCTGATCCCCACGTAGTGGAAGCCGGTCTCCACGATCTGCTGCACGTTGTGTTCGTCGATCAGGGTGCCGTTGCTGGAGAGGGCCACGTAGAACCCCATCTCCCGGGCCCGGCGGCCGATCTCGAAGATGTCCGGGCGCAGCAGCGGCTCTCCTCCCGACAGGATCAGCGCGGGGACACCGAAGCGGCGCAGATCCTCCATCACCCGGAACACCTCTGCGCGGCTCAGCTCGCCGGGGAAATCCTTGTCCGCCGAGATGGAGTAGCAGTGCCTGCAGGTCAGGTTGCAGCGCCGCACCAGGTTCCAGATCACCACCGGGCCGGTTGGCTGGCGCGCCGGGCGCAGCGGGGTGGGCTCCAGCAGCTCGCGCATGAAGTGGGAGATGCGGAACATCAGCCACCCCCCGGCAGGCGCAGGCCGCTCTTCTTGAGGATGCGGCTGCTGAACAGTATGCGGTGGTCCCGGGCGTCTCCGCCGAGCAGTCCGGCGATGATGGCCACCTTCTGCTCCACCTCCTTGCGGTCCCTGCCGTGCACCATGGCGAACAGGTTGTAGCGCCACCGGGGAGGGTGGCGGGGGCGGTGGTAGGCGTGGCTGACGAACTCCAGCGCGCCGATCTGTTTTCCGTACTTGCGCACCAGCCGGTCCGGTACGTCCCATACCGACATGCCGTTGGCGCGGAATCCCAGGGTGTAGTGGTTGGGAACGGCGCCGATACGGCGGATGACGCCGCTCTCCAGCATGCGCTGCATGCGTTGCATCACCTCTTCCGCCCCGATGCCGAGCTGTTCGCCTATCTGCCTGTAGGGTTCGGGCACCAGCGGCAGGCCGGCCTGGGTGGCGCGGATGATGCGCCGGTCCAGCTCGTCCGGTATCCGGGCCGTATCCACCGCCGCTTGCGGTTTCACAACTGGAACCTCAGGCCCACGAAGAACTCCTCCTTCTTGGGCATGTTGTAGACCGGGTAGCCGGTCTCACGCTCGATGTCGGCGATCACCTCCCCGATGCGTTGCGGGGTTTCGGTGGCCAGCACGAACCACATGTTGAGCCAGTGCTCCCGGGCGTAGTTGTGGGCCACCTCCGGATAGGCGTTCACCATCTCGGCCACCCGGTCAAACTCCTTTTCGGGAAGCGCCATGGCGCACAGCGTCAGGCCGCCGCCCATGCGCGCCGCATCGTACATGGGGCCAAAGCGGGAGAGCTGGTTCCGTTCGAGCATCCGCTCCAGACGTTGCAGCAGCTCGGACTCGCCGATCCCCAGCTCGCTCGCCACCGCCGCGTAGGGGCGATGGCAGATGGGGAACCCGCCCTGCAGGTGGTTGACTATGGCGCGGTCGATGGCGTCCATCAGCAGTAGTGCCCTCCGCGCTGCTTGAAACAGCGTCCGCTGAACAGCACCTCGTGCGGGAACTGCTCCAGCTCCAGGCGGTTTACCATCTGCTCCAGGGAGGCGAGTACGCTGTCGCGACTGCGTCCGTGAATCATGCAGAACAGGTTGTAGGGCCAGTCGGGGGGACGGCGCGGACGCTGGTAGCAGAGGGAGACGCAGGGCTGGCCGGAGAGCCTGCCGGCCACCTGGTCTATCCTGCTGTCCGGTATGTCCCACACCACCATGGCGTTGGCGGTGAACCCCAGCTGCCGGTGCCGTACCACCACGCCGAAGCGCCGGATGATTCCCCGACGCTGCATGGCGGAGATGCGCTCCACTACCTCGTTCTCCTCCATGCCCAGCTGTTCGCCCAGCGCGGCATAGGGGCGGCTTACCAGGGGCAGGCCGTCCTGGATGGCGGCTATCAGGCGTTGATCGGTCTCGTTCAGCACCATAGCGGGAATCCAAGATCTATGTGGTACTCCCTGACCAGCGGCAGCCTTACGAGATCCAGTCCGGTAAAGTGCTCCATGTCCTCCAGCACCCTCTCCAGGTGCCCCTGGTCCGGGGCGGTGACCACGAACCAGAGGTTGAGGCGG
>DRMK01000277.1 GCA_011322575.1 Gammaproteobacteria bacterium | reverse complement strand
TCGCCGGATGGAGCGAGAAACGAGCCGATTGTGGGTCCTCCACTTGAACCAGGTAGCTTTGAATTGAGATAAGACCGGACCCCGGCCTGGCCGCAACGGGGTACTGTCCGATTAGCTCTGCCCGATCAGCTCCGCGCCATCCATATATTCCACCAGCGCCGGCGGAACCCGTATGCTCCCGTCACTCTGCTGGTAGTTCTCCATGATGGCCACCAAAGTACGCCCCACCGCCAGACCGGATCCATTCAGGGTGTGGAGCAGCTCCGGCTTGCCGGTTTCGGGATTGCGCCAGCGGGCCTTCATGCGCCGCGCCTGAAAATCGGTGAAATTACTGCAGGAGGAGATCTCCCGGTATTTCTGCTGTCCCGGCAGCCACACCTCCAGATCGTAGGTCTTGGCGGCAGAGAACCCCAGATCGCCTGCGCAGAGCGCCACCACACGGTAGGGCAGCTCCAGCCGCTGCAGCACCGCTTCGGCGTGGCCGGTTAGCTGCTCCAGCGCCTGCCACGACTCTTCCGGGCGCACTACCTGAACCAGCTCCACCTTCTCGAACTGGTGCTGCCGGATCATGCCGCGCGTGTCCTTGCCATAGGAGCCGGCCTCGCTGCGAAAACATGGGGTGTGGGCAACATACCTGCGCGGCAGGGTACCAGGGTCAACGATGCGGTCCCTGAAAATGTTGGTGACCGGTACCTCGGCGGTCGGGATCAGGTAGTAGGCATGCTCCCCCGCCAGCCGGAACAGATCCTCCCCGAACTTGGGAAGCTGGCCGGTCCCGCGCAGGCTCTCCGCGTTCACCAGGTAGGGGACATAGACTTCGGTGTAGCCATGTTCCCTGCCGTGCAGATCCAGCATGAACTGGATCAGGGCGCGCTGCATCTGCGCCAGCGGGCCACTCAGCAGCGAGAAGCGCGCGCCGGCAATCCTTGCGGCAGTCTCGAAATCCATCTGGCCCAGAGCGCTCCCCAGCTCCACGTGATCACGCGGTTCAAAATCGAAACGGGGAGGCTCGCCCCAGCGGCGGATCTCCACGTTGTCCTCCTCTCCGGCCCCATCAGGAACGCTCTCATGGGGAATGTTGGGGATCCCCATGCTGATGGCAGCAATCTCCTCCTGCAGCCGTTCCAGGTGCGCCTCCACCTCCTCCAGGCGGGCTTTCAGGCTGGATACCTTCTCCAGCAGCGGCTGGATATCCTCCCCCTTGGCCTTGGCCTGACCGATGGCCCTGGCGCTGCTGTTGCGCTCACTCTGCAACCGCTGGGTCTCCACCTGGAGCTGCTTGCGCTCCCCCTCCAGGCGGATGAGCTGCTCCACGTCCAGCCCGAACCCGCGCCTTCCGAGCTGCGCCGCGACCTGCTCCGGCTGATTGCGAAGTAGTTTCGGATCTAGCATCTGTTGTTCCTTGTTCTAAGCTGAAGCATCCTCCTGGCGCGCCTGCTTTGCAATACGCCAGTGGATCAGGAAAACCACCGTATCGATGAATATGATGATCGCAACCCTGATCAAAGTCTGCAGGTTGCCGCGCTGTTCGGCGCGAATGGCGTGCCGCAGGCTCTCCTCACGCCTTCTGGTCAGCTCCTCTTCGGAGAGACGCTCTACCTCGGTGGTCCCCTTTCCGGACAGCCCGAAGGGCGGTGGATTGCTCAGCACCCGGAATACCTCGTTGTTCTGATGCCGGTCGTACTCCCACGAGCTGAGGGTAAGCTCCGGCTTCACCACCCCGACGACGGCATAGAGTCCGATACCGGAGGCTATCACGAAACAGACAACCGCCGTGAAACAGATCGCAAGCGCGTACACTTCGAGAATCGT
>DRMK01000276.1 GCA_011322575.1 Gammaproteobacteria bacterium | reverse complement strand
GTTTGCACGAGGAGCCGGTGGTTGGGTTGAGTGTGCGCATGGTGCGTGCCTGCGACGGACGAGTGGTCTGGGCGTCGAGCCAGAGCGAGGGCGGGCGCAGTTTTCTGCACCGGGACAGTCTGAATCAGGCGGCCCAGCGCACGGTGGGCAACCTTGCGGCGGAGCTGCTTCAGATGGATAGAGGAGTTCTGCATTGCGCCGCGGCGAGCTCGGTGGGAGGCACTTCATCCGCGCCCGAACAGCCCGCCGAGACGGAGGGAGGTAACTGAACATGAAGGCCCATCCACTAAACTACCGGTATGCCGTTGCGTTGCTGCTGTTGTTGCTTGCCGGCTGCAGTACCGGTTTTCATCTGGAGCGCGGTTTCGTCAATAGCTCGCCGGCGCCACAGCGCGGGATGAGTGTGCTGGTGGTGCCGTTCCGGAATCTCACCACCCATCCGGGGGCGGGGCTAGCGATGGGCAGGATCATGGCGGCGGAGCTTTATCAGCAGGGGGTGTTCGCCGTTCATGAGGCGCCCGGCCTGAACATGGAACGGGAACCCAAGCATGGTCCGGTTGCCGAGGCGGTGGCGCAAGCCAGGGCGGCTGGTGCCGATGCGGTATTGAGCGGCAGCGTGACCGAGTTTGACTACCGGCGGGGATTTCGCAAGCAGCCGGTAGTAGGGGTCAGCATACGTCTGGTTCGCACTGATGGAACGGTTCTCTGGGCGGTCAGCGCCACCGAAACCGGGAATGCCTATCTGGGTAGGGACAGTCTGACCGGCGCCGCCCAGCGGATGGCGATGCGGCTGGTGCAGGCCTTGGCCCTGACCATGAAGGAAGAAAAGCCATGAAGAGCATGATATTGCAGCGTCCCGGAGTGGTGCAGGACAGCTCCTTGCCTGAGCCGGAGGGGCAGGGGGAGGGTTCGGGGAAGATCCTCGGCGTGAGGCGTTCTGCGCTGCTGGAGATAGTACTGTTCTTTGTCGTGGCCATCCTGCTGGATCGGTTCGTATTCGATGCCGATTCGTTCTGGTACGTCACGCCTCATCCCTTCTGGATAATCGTCCTGCTGGTTACCGTCCAGTACGGTACCGCGGAAGGGGTGCTCGCCGCACTGGCGGCAACCGTGGTACTGCTGGCGGGACATATGCCGGAGCAGACCCTGAACCAGGATCTATACGACTACCTGTTCGGCGTGGTGCGGCGTCCCCTGATGTGGTTCGTGGCTGCCGTATTGCTGGGCGAGCTGCGCATGCGTCATCTGCGCGAGAAGGAGCGGCTCCGCAGGCAGCTGGAAGAGGCCCGGGAGAAAGAGCGCACCATCGCCGCGGCCTACCAGCGTCAGCAGGAGATCAAGAGCGATCTGGAGGCGCGCGTGGCGGGCCAGATGCGTACCGTCATATCCATGCATCAGGCCGTCAAGTCCCTGGAGCAGCTGGATTCCGGCAAGGTGCTGTTCAGCATCATGGATATGGTGCGTGCGGTGATGAATCCCCAGAAATCGTCGGTATTCATGCTGGGGAAGAATGTTCTGGAGGCTGCGGTGCATACCGGCTGGACCGGCAAGGATGATTATTTGCGGGTGATAGGCGCGGAGCATCCACTGTTCCAGGAGATTGTGGCGCGGCGGCGGGTGCTGAATGTGGCTAATGAAGGGGACGAGAAGATCCTCGATGGTCAGGGGGTATTGGCCGGGCCGCTGATCAACGCCGATACCGGCGAAGTGATAGGAATGCTCAAGATCGAGGAGCTGGAGTTCATCGAGCTGGGCTGGACCACCATCAAGAACTTCGAGGTGGTGTGTGAATGGATTGGTACCGTGTATGGCAATTCGCAGAAGTTCCATGCCGCCCGGGAGAACAGTGTGCTGGACGACAGCGGTCTGTTTCTCTCCTCCAACTACTATGCTCGCCAGATCGCATTTCTCACCTCGCTGGCGCGGCGCCATCGGTTTGCCCTTGCCCAGATAGACATCTCGCTCCAGAACTACCGGGAGCTGACACCGGAGGCGCGTGCCTATGCTCCGGTGGCGCTCAGCACGGCAGTGGAGAGGGTGTTGCGTAATACCGATCTGGCCTTCGACCGGCGCAACAACGGGCGGGAATTTACCATTATTCTGCCGGCCACGCCGACGCGCAATGCCCACGTGGTGGAGGAGCGGCTGCTCAAGGCGCTTCAGGATGAGAGCGATACCCGGCTGCGGGAAGCATCCTGGTCGGTCAGAATCGAAGATCTGCACACTCCAGAATGATGGCGGATCGGAAATGAGAGACGAGAGGCACTTTCCGCTATGACATCGCCGAGGCCAACCAGCAGATATCTGGATATGCCGCAGCAGCGGGATAGATCCTCCGGATGCAAGATTCACTTTGCATTGGTGATGTTGTTGGCGCTGCTGCTGGAGACGGTGCTGCTGTTCGTTACCTTTGCGGAGAAGCTACCAATCCTGTATGCCACCATGTTGCATATAGCCTTG
>DRMK01000275.1 GCA_011322575.1 Gammaproteobacteria bacterium | reverse complement strand
GTTCTTTACGAAGAAACCCTGATCATACTCTACGCGATTGGGGGTCCCGATGACACAGTAGTTGAGCCGATCGGCATGGAAATACTCGATGGTTTTCCTTACGCGCTGCTTGAAATTCGTGGCCGCCACGATCTGCAGGTAGGCCTTGTGGGGAAGCCGTTTCTCCATCAGCTCGCCATCCGGCCGCTGGACTACCAGGCGAAAGTAGTGAAAACCCCCTTCTGCCCCCCCGGAAATCACGATCTTGCTCTTCCACTCCGGGGTGTAGTCCGGGAATACGGTGCGGATCGCCTCGTCACGCATCCGGTAACAGCCAATCGCCTCCAGGGTTGGAGATATATCCACGGTAAGGTACTGGAGCCCCAGGTGCTCTGCCAGCAGCTGCCCCAGGGAGGAGCTGGTACTGGAGGAATCCTGTTCTGGGAGAAGCAGCGCCAGCACCTTGTCGGTACCGAATGCTCGGGCGCAGAGCGCAGCCGTAACGGAGCTGTCGATTCCCCCGGAGATGGCCACTACGGCACCACGGCGGCGGAACTCCTTGCTGGTCTCCAGCAGCCCGCGACAGATCTTCTCGATCTCCCGATCGTAGTCCATCTCGAACACCGCAGGACCTAGGGTGCTAGAGCCCATATGACACATCCCCCTGTTGGTTACTGTATTTTACTCTCTACATATCTCGCGATACAGTCCAGACTGTCGAGATTCTCCGGCGAAATCTCGTCATCCTCCACCTGGATCCCAAACTCCTCCTCCAGATACGAAACCAGCTCTATTACGCCGGTAGAATCCAGTAACCCGATCTCCAGGAACGAAGTATCGTCATCCACCTGGATATCGCTTTGTCCCATCAAGAAATTTTCAGATATGTACTCTCTGACAGCCGTTTTGATATCTGGCACGACATCTCCTTCTGGTTCTATTTTGGCCGCCCCTCCACCCACATACGCCGGGCGGAATGAACAATCAATCGTTATTTTCTTTTATACTAACTAACTTCGTACTACTAAGGTGATAGTACTTATTGGTTGCGTTTACCGCGAATCACAGGGGGGTGGCACTGACGGCCACTGCGGCGAACATGGCTAGCCGCGTCCTTGTTGGCTCTGGGAAAAACTCTCATGCGCCGAAAACCACTTCCAGGTGGAACCCCGTTCGCCCCCCCCAATGGCACTCCGGAGCACGCTACAAGTATCGTTGTTGCACCCATCCTTTGTCAAGCGGAAAACCGTTCTTCGGTGGCCGCTGCTAGAGTGGGCGGCGCCAGGCTTCGTAACTGATTTCCCACTAAATTTCTACGACACCTTACCCACCGAACATGACAGGTGCCGGAGAAAATAATTTGTAAAAGTACGCCTTTGGAAGCGCGGCGGAAAGAAACCGGAAAAAGTACTCAGCCTCGAACCGGCGGAATACCCCAAAAGAGCCGATAGACCAGCTCCCGTCGAGACGAGACCAGGAACGTCCAGGCTCGATCTACAGATAGAGATAAATGGCACTCTTCTGCGAGAAACCGAAACGCCGAGAGGGGATATTATTGTTACAGCCCGGCAACTTGTGCCCTGGTTTGCCGTCAACCCAGCCTACTGATCGGTGCCATCATCGACCGCACCCTCGGTCTCTTCGGGAACCGGCCTGTCTACCAGCTCCACAAAGGCCATGGGCGCATTGTCACCGGCGCGAAAGCCGCATTTCAGGATACGCAGGTACCCACCCGGCCGGGACTTGTAGCGCGGGCCAAGCTCGTTGAACAGTTTGCCAACCATCTCCCGGTCGCGAATGCGGGCAAAGGCGAGCCTGCGGTTGGCTACCGTATCACTCTTGGCCAGGGTAATCAGCGGCTCGGCAACCCGGCGCAGCTCCTTCGCCTTGGGCAGGGTGGTCCGGATGAGTTCATGGCGAAACAGTGACGATGCCATGTTGCGGAACATGGCCTGCCGATGACTGCTGGTGCGGTTGAGATGCCGCCCGCTCTTACGATGACGCATTGCAAAATACCCTCGGTCGAATAACTATCCTGCGGACTGCTCCTTACCCTTCTCCCCCAGACTGGAAGGAGGCCAGTTCTCCAGCTTCATGCCCAACGACAAGCCGTGTGAAGCCAGTACGTCCTTGATCTCGGTGAGAGACTTCTTGCCCAGGTTGGGGGTCTTCATCAGCTCAACCTCGGTACGCTGAATGAGGTCCCCGATGTAATAAATCTGCTCGGCCTTGAGACAGTTGGCGGAACGCACCGTGAGTTCCAGATCGTCCACGGGCCGCAACAGTATGGGCTCAATGGGCGGCTCCTCCGCCTTGTCGGACTGCCCGTCAGCCGGCTCGAGCTTGACGAAGGAGGAGAGCTGATCCTGCAAAATGGTGGCAGCCGAGCGGATGGCATCCTCTGGATCGATGGCCCCATTGGTGGAGAGCTCGATGATCAGCTTGTCCAGATCGGTACGCTGCTCGACGCGCGCACTGTCGACGGTATAGGACACCTTCCTGACCGGGCTGAAGCTGGCATCCAGCTTGAGCCGCCCGATGGGCTGGTCACCCTCCTGGTCCAGCAGCCTCTGATTGGCGGGGCGGTAGCCGCGCCCGGTCTCCACCCAGAGCGTCATGTTCAACTCGCCATCCTTGCTTAGATTGGCGATGACATGCTCCGGATTTATCACCTCGATATCGTGATCAAGCTGGATATCCCCCGCTGTCACCACTCCGGGACCCTTTTTGCTGATGGTGAGCTCGGCCTTGTCCCGGCTGTTCATGCGTAGGGCGACACCCTTCAGGTTCAGCAGGATGTCTATTACGTCCTCCTGCACGCCGGGAGCCGTGGTGTATTCGTGAAGGACCCCCTCGATCTCGGCCTCCACGATGGCTGCCCCGCTCATGGAGGAGAGCAGAATCCGGCGCAAGGCGTTGCCCAACGTATGACCGAACCCCCGCTCGAGGGGCTCCAGGGTAATCTGGGCATGCCGATCGTTTATCTGGCGCACCTTGACCGACTGTGGTTTGAGAAACTCGGTGACTGAATCCTGCATGAAAACCTCTTTCCAATTCGCTCGTGCTGGGATTGAAATCCGCCCTGGCAGGGTGGCTGGTTACTTCGAGTAGAGCTCCACCACCAGATGCTCCTTGAGATCGGCCGGAAGCTCGCTGCGTTCCGGAAGCGCCTTGAAGATCCCCTCCTTCTTCTTGGTATCCACCTCAAGCCACTCGTCAAAGCCACGCTGCTCCTGCATATCCAGCGCCGCCTGCACACGCAGCTGATTCCTAGCCCGCTCCGCAACCGCCACCACGTCTCCTGGCCTGACCAGATGAGAGGGGATGTTCATCTTGCGTCCATTCAAGGTGATGCCATTGTGCCGTACCAGCTGGCGCGCCTCCGCCCGGGAAGCCGCAAAGCCCATGCGGTACACCACGTTGTCCAGCCGAGACTCCAGCAGCTGCAGCAGGTTGTCGCCAGTGGACCCCTTGAGCCGATCGGCCCTCTTGTAGTAGATACGAAACTGCCTCTCCAGCACGCCGTAGATACGCCGGATCTTCTGCTTTTCACGCAGCTGCAGCGCATAGTCACTCAATCTGGCGCGGCGCTGGCCATGCTGCCCGGGGGCAAATGCTCGTTTCTCTTTCTCCATGGGACAGCGATCGGAGAAACATTTCTCTCCCTTGAGAAACAGCTTTCCGCCCTCCCGGCGGCACTGGCGACATTTGGGTCCTGTGTACTTGGCCATGTAACGACTCCGGAACTAGACGCGGCGCCGCTTGGGCGGGCGGCATCCGTTGTGTGGGATGGGGGTGACATCCTCGATGTTGGTAACCTTGAGGCCCACGGCATGGAGCGCACGCACCGCGGATTCGCGCCCGGGCCCCGGCCCCCTAACCAGTACCTCGATGTTCTTCATGCCATACTCCTGGGCCTGCTTGCCGGCATTTTCTGCCGCCACCTGCGCGGCAAACGGAGTGCTCTTGCGCGAGCCGCGAAATCCGGATCCTCCGGCCGTGGCCCAGCAGAGAGTGTTACCCTGCCGATCGGTAATGGTAATAATGGTGTTATTGAACGAGGCGTGCACATGCGCCACCCCGTCAGAGACGTTCTTTTGAATACGTTTACGGGAACGTGAACCGGACTTTGCTTTTGCCATGCTTACATCCTACTTACGAATCGGCTTGCGCGGCCCCTTGCGGGTGCGCGCGTTGGTGCGGGTGCGCTGGCCATGCACCGGCAATCCGCGACGGTGCCGCAGCCCGCGATAAACGCCCAGATCCATGAGCCGCTTGATGTTCATCGAAACCTCACGCCGCAGATCCCCCTCCACGGTGAACTTGCCCACCGCGCTGCGCAGCTTGTCCAGCTGGTCCTCGGTAAGATCCCTCACCTTGCTGTCAGGCTTCACATCCGCCGCCTCGCAGATCCGCCGCGCGCGGGTGGGACCGATGCCATATATGGCGGTCAGAGCGATCACCACATGTTTCTGAACCGGGATGTTGACACCAGCAATACGGGCCATACAGGCGCTCCTACACTCTAAACCTCAACTCTCACGAACGTACCGCGAAAACGGCCAATTATACCGACCCGAATCACGGAAAACAAATGGCGCAGCGGCCTACTCAACCCTGGCGCTGCTTGTGCCGTGCATCGGGACAGATCACCCTCACCACCCCTTTGCGGCGCACAATCTTGCAGTTGCGGCACATCTTCTTGACCGATGCTCGAACCTTCATAGCGATCTCCAATTCATCTCCTTCCCGAACCACCGCGGCCGCGGCCTTTCAGGTTACTCTTCTTCATCAACCCTTCATACTGGTGCGACATGAGATGCGCCTGCACCTGGGCCATGAAATCCATCACCACCACCACGATAATCAGTAGGGAGGTGCCGCCAAAATAGAACGGCACGTTCCAGTAGACGATCAGAAACTCCGGTAGCAGACAGACCGCAGTAAGATAGATGGCCCCGGCCAGGGTAAGCCGCGACAGCACCTTGTCGATATATTTTGCGGTCTGCTCGCCGGGCCGGATCCCCGGCACGAACGCCCCGGAGCGCTTCAGGTTGTCCGCAGTCTCCGTGGGGTTGAACATCAATGCGGTGTAGAAAAAGGTAAAAAACAGTATCGCCAGCGCATACAGCAGCACGTAGAGCGGCTGCCCCGGTGACAGGGTGGTGGAGAGATCCTGCAGCCAGCGCAACCCTTCGCTGCTCCCGAACCATCCCCCGAGAGTGGCTGGGAACAGAATGATACTGGAAGCAAATATGGGCGGAATAACACCGGACATGTTCACCTTGAGCGGCAGATGGGTACTCTGCGCCGCCAGCATCCTGCGCCCCTGCTGTCGCTTGGCGTAGTTGACCGTGATACGCCGCTGCCCGCGCTCCACGAACACCACGAACGCGGTCACCGCCAGCGCCAGGGCAAACAGCAGGATGATGAAGAAGGTGCTCAGCTCTCCGGTCCGGCCCAGCTCCAGCGTACCGCCAATGGCGGAGGGCAGCCCCGATATGATACCGGCAAAGATGATTAGCGAGATCCCGTTGCCGATCCCGCGCTCGGTGATCTGCTCTCCCAACCACATCAGGAACATGGTGCCGGTCACCAGGGTAAGGGCGGCTATCATGCGAAACGCGAAGCCGGGCTCGATGACCACCGGCACCCCGCCGGCACTCTGCGCCTCCAGGGCAATGGCCACGCCAATAGACTGAAAACTGGCCAGCACCAGGGTAAAGTAGCGCGTATACTGGCTGATCTTGCGTTTGCCCGCGGCACCCTCCTTGCTCAACTGCTCCAGTTTGGGAGAAACCTTGGTAAGCAGCTGGATAATGATGGAGGCAGAGATATAGGGCATGATGCCCAACGCAAAGACCGACAGACGCTGCAACGCGCCACCCGAAAACATGTTGAACATGTCCAGGATGGTTCCGCGCTGCTGCTCGAACATGGCCTCCAGGGCAACGGGATCAATACCCGGCACCGGTATATGGGCGCCAATACGGTAAACGATCAGCGCCCCCAGCACGAACAGCAAACGCTGCTTGAGTTCCACCAGCTTGCCGCCCCCAAGGGCGCTGGCCATGGCCGCCGTGCTCTTCGCCACCGCCGGCTGCTCCCGGCCTACTCTTCGACCTTGCCACCGGCCGCCTCGATAGCGGCCCTGGCACCCCTGGTCACGCCAACACCGCGCACGGTCACGGCACGGTCGATGGTACCCGACAAAATGATCTTGGCGTGGCGAATGTTCTGCCCCAGCACTCCGGCCCCTTTCAGGGTGTCCAGGTCAACGACGTCGCCCTCCACCCTGGCCAGCTCGGCAAGCCTCACCTCGGCAGTGACCCGGCCCTTGCGCGAGCTGAATCCCACCTTTGGCAGGCGTCTCTGCAGCGGCATCTGACCACCCTCGAATCCCGCCTTGACCCTGCCGCCGGAACGCGACTTGAGGCCCTTGTGACCACGCCCGCAGGTTTTCCCCAGGGTGGACCCTATGCCACGCCCCACCCGCTTGGCGGCCCGCCTTGCGCCGGGGGCCGGCTTCAGATCATTCAGACGCATGTCAGCTCTCCTCCACCCTGAGCAGGTAGGACACCTTGTCGATCATGCCACGCACCGCCGGTGTATCCTCCACCTCCACGGTGTGGTGCATGCGGCGCAGGCCGAGGCCGGCGACGCACGCCTTGTGGGACGCGATACGGTGAATCGGGCTGCGCACCAGCGTCACCCGGATGCTCTTTTTGCTCGCCGCCATCTCTTCTACTCCAGAATCTCCTGAACCGACTTGCCCCGCCGGGCGGCGATCTGCTCCGGCGACTGCATGGCGATCAACCCGTTCATGGTGGCGCGCACCACGTTGACCGGATTGTTGCTGCCGATACACTTGGCCAATACGTTGCGCACTCCCACCACGTCGAACACCGCGCGCATGGCGCCGCCGGCGATGACCCCGGTACCCTCCGAGGCCGGCTGCATGAACACCTTGGCCGCCCCGTGGGTGGCGGTGATGGGATACTGCAGGGTTCCATCCGTCAATTCGATGGTGTGCATGTTCTTGCGCGCCGCCTCCATCGCCTTGGCTATGGCGGCCGGAACCTCACGCGCCTTGCCATAACCGAAGCCGACCCTGCCCTCGCCATCGCCCACCACGGTGAGGGCGCTGAAACTGAAGATGCGTCCCCCCTTCACCACCTTGGCCACCCGGTTGACGCTCACCAGGCGCTCCTGCAGGCCATCACCCGCCTCAGCTTTTTCGAATGCCGCCATAACTAGACTCCTAAAACTCCAGGCCGTTCTCGCGCGCCGCCTCGGCCAACGCCTTTACCCGCCCGTGATACTTGAAACCGGAGCGGTCGAAGGCCACCTTGCTGATACCGGCGCTTCTGGCCTTCTCCGCAATGGCCTTCCCCACCGCGGCGGCCGCCTCGCGGTTGCCGGTATACTTTACGCTGCTGCGGATCTCGCCCTGCAGGGTCGATGCCGCGGCCACCACCTCGGCTCCACCCGGCGCGAACAGCTGCGCATAGATGTGCCGTCCGCTGCGGTGCACGGAGAGGCGGTGAACCCCCAGACGCTTGATCCTGGCGCGTGCCTTGCGGGAACGGCGCAGGCGGGATGATCTCTTGTCCATCGTGTATACCCGTAACTACTTCTTCTTGGCCTCTTTGCGAACCACATGCTCGTCCGCGTAGCGCACCCCCTTGCCCTTGTAGGGCTCGGGTGGCCGGAAGGCGCGGATCTCAGCGGCCACCTGGCCCACCTTCTGCTTGTCGATCCCCTTCACCACCACCTCGGTCTGGCTGGGGGTCTCGATGGCGATCCCCTCCGGCACCGCGAAGTCGATGGGGTGGGAGAAACCGAGATTGAGGTTCAGCTTCTGGCCCTGCAGCTGGGCACGGTAGCCGACCCCCACCAGCTGCAGCCTGCGCTCGAACCCCTGGCTGACACCCTGCAGCATGTTCCTGACCAGCGCGCGCATGGTGCCGGTCATGGCCACGGAACTGCGCTCCTCGCTGCGCGGGGCGAACAGCAGCTGCCCCTCCTCCTGGGTGACCTGCACCGCGGGGTGCAGCTCCTGCTCCAGAACCCCCTTGCTCCC
>DRMK01000274.1 GCA_011322575.1 Gammaproteobacteria bacterium | reverse complement strand
CCTGCTCCAGGGTGCTCCCCAGCCAGGAGCGGAACTCCCGCCAGCTCATGAGTAGCCCGCTGTCCGTGGCCGCCAGCCCCAGCTGCTCCAGCTCCGCCAGGATGCAGCGGCCCGCGGCATCCCCGTCCATCGCCTGCTCCATGCCGAGCAGCTCCATGCTGCGCTCCAGCGCCCCCACCATCTTGCGCGGGGGGTGTCTCCCCTGCAGCAGGGGGAGAAGGGGGGCGGCCGCCTCCTCCAGCCGGTCCAGCAGGGCCTCCACCTCCCGGGCCGCCTCTCCGGTCCAGTGGGGCAGGCTGCGCTGGCGGAACCGCAGCTGCTGCCGGTAGCGCGGCAACCCCCGCGCTATATTGCCGTTGCGGACGATATCCCGCTCCAGGCGGTACACGGTGGAGAGACGCTCCTCCCGCGGCTGATCCGCCAGCAGGAACGGCGACTTGAGCAGATCCAGCAGGGGCTGCTGATCGAAGTCCTGCTCCACCGCCTGCAGCCACCTCTCTAGGCTGGCGGCGGCGCTGGTGGTGGACAGGGCCCAGCCGGCGCTGTCTTCCACCGCCACCCCCCCTTGCTCCAGAAGGGAGCGGACCTGGCGCGCCAGGCGGCGGTTGTCGGTGACTATTCCGATCTGCTCGCACCCCTCCAGCAGCCAGCGCCGTACCTGGAGCTCCACCGCCCGCGCCTCGCGATCCCTGCCGTGGGCCTTGAACAGCAGCAGCCGCCCCTCCAGGGGATCCCGGGGATGGCGGTTGGCAAACCCCTGGGCCCGTTCGCGCAGGTAGGCGCCCTCCGTCTGATATACGGAGTCCAGATATCTCCCTAGGGGAGACTCCCCGCTGCTCCCCGTGCGCTCCAGGGGAACCCCTGTCAGCCGCTGGATGCGCGTCGCGACGGTGTCGGGTTGCTCCCCCCTCTCCACGGCGGGCGCGGGGTTGCCCTGGAGCAGAAGGATCGCGCGGGAGGTTTGCAGCATCGCCTTGAGCCAGGCCGCCTCCGCCGGAGAGATGTGGTAAAACCCGGCCAGGTACACCCTGGCCTCCGGGGGCGGCCGCCCGGCGCACTCCGCAAGCTGCTTCAGATAGGCGGTGGTGGGCTCCACCAATCCCTCCGCCTCCAGCAGATCCCGCCAGGCGCGCCACAGGGTGTGGACCAGCCGGGCCTCGCGGCTCAGGGCATCCGGCACTGCCTCCGGAGCGGTCTGGTAGCCGTCCACCACCAGGCGGTGGAACCGGTCATACTGCTCCGGCAGCTCCACCCGGTACAGGGTCAGCTCATCGAACAGCCTGGCCAGCTCGCGCGTGAGCGTCCATGGTTGCCCCTTGCCGTACAGGCGGGGGTGTTCCAGCAGCACTTCGGTGAGCAGCAGTTCGCGCCGCCGGGGGTGGAGCGGCGTGGAGGTTGCAAAGTGTCTGGCCAGCCACCCATGCAGGGTCTGGATCCGGGGGCCGAGCAGCGCAGGGCTTCCCTCCTGCCGCGCGACATCCAGCAGCAGGCGGCGCAGCCGCGGGGCGCACTCCAGTCCTGGCAGCAGGATCGCCACGTTGGAGAGGTCGGGGAGGGAATTGCGGTGATCATCGATCACCATCCCGGCAAGGGAGGAGAGGATCTCCTGATCGAACCCGGCCAGTTTGATGGATGACGCCGTGGCATCGGAGTTCTGCTTCATTAATATGTGTTGTATCAGTCAGATATAAGGCGTTTTGAAAGCAAGATGTCGCATTGTGGCGGTGCCGTTGGCGGGAGTCGTTCTCTCTCGCAAAACCCTTGCATTATTACCGTGTGGCGCTAAGCTTAGAATACTTAGGGTAACTATTTCAGCATGTATCGAGCCATATCTCCACCCTCTCCTGCCGGGGAGGGGGCGCTGTGGCCGTCGCTCTTCCCGGCGCCAGGGGAATTGTGCATGCGGGAGTGGCCGCGTTATAGCTGATGAGGCATGCTCTTCACGGGAAAGGGGAGGTAGTCCGTTGTGCGTCATGTAAAGTCAGAAATGGTCGGAGGCAGCGGGGGACAGCCGTTCGACAACTACGTTCCACCGGGGGATGCCAGGATCAGAGTGATCCACATTTACGCTAACGAGTACATAGATGCCCTGCAGCTAGGCTATCTGGATGACGACGGGGAGCTGGCGCTCCTGCCGAAGGTGGGCGGGGACGGGGGATTCTCCTACCAGTTCGTGCTGGACGACGACGAGTATCTGATCGGGATCTGCGGGCGTCACGGCTGGTACATAGATCAGCTCTGTTTCCTTACCAACAAGCGCAGGTCGGAGACCTACGGCGGGTCGGGCGGGGTGACCGAGTTCAACATCCAGGTCCCCAGGGATCATGAGATGGTGGGACTGTTCGGCCGGCAGGAGTGGTATCTGGATTCGCTGGGTGTCATTTCGCGCAAGCGCACTCCGCAGGAGATCGTCCGGGAGGCCAATCCCCACGATCTGCAGCTGGTGGAGGGGATCGGGCCCAAGATCGCGCAGCTGCTGGTGGAGCACAGCATCCTGGATCTGGAGGATCTGTCGGTAACCTCGGTGGAGCGGCTCAGGGAGATTCTGCACGAAGCGGGCAGCCATTTCGCCATGGCGGATCCCACCACCTGGCCCCAGCAGGCGGCGCTGGGAGCCAAGGGGGAGTGGGAGAAGCTGGCCCGGCTGCAGGATGAACTCAATGGTGGACGAATCGTGATGTAGCCGCCGCATACCACTCCTTCAATGTACGGCACATCAGGTTGTTGAGCGCATAATCTCATCCATTTTGGATCTTGGAATCTCCGAGCGGGTCGCATCAATGGCGATGGTTCGGCCCGACTCCTCTCGGGTCAGGGGCACCGCGCCGGAGAGCTGCTTCTCCAGCACCTCCAGGGTGGCCTCCGACGGATCCACCCCTTCGGCCTGGCGTCGCACGATGCGGCGGCGCAGCAGCTCCGGCGGGGCCTGGAAATCCAGGATGGCGAACGGCACCCCGCGCTGGCGCGCCAGCGCGTGAAACATGGCGCGCTGCTCCCGTTTCAGGAAGGTTGCATCCACTACCACCGGATAGCCGTAACCGAGGATGGAGTCCGCCAGCTCCAGCAGATGCCGGTACACTTGCTGGCGGCGCTGCGGGGAATAGATGCTGTCCGGCGTCGGGGAAGATTTGCCCAACAGCCTCTTGCGCTCCATGTCGGAGCGGATCCGGATGGCGCCCATCTGCTCCAGCAGCTGCAGGGTGAGAAAGCTCTTGCCGGATCCGGAGAAGCCGTGGGTGATGAACAGCCGCGGCCGGCGCCCGCTGGTAAAGCGCTCCGCCAGCTGCAGGTAGGCGCGCAGCTCTCCGCGGCCCGTGGGGGAGCTCTCCTGGGAGAGACGGATCCCGGCCACCTTGGCGCGCACCATGGCGCGGTAGCACAGGTAGTAGTCCAGCACCTGGAGCCCGGGATAGTCGCCGCTCAGCTCCAGCTCGCGGTTGAGAAAGCGGGACGCCAGGCCGGGATGGCCGCGTCTCTCCAGATCCATCACCACGAAGGCCAGTTCGCTCATGGTGTCGATCCAGTAGAGGGAAGGGTTGAACTCGATGCAGTCGAAGATCACCACCTTCCCGTCCAGCAGCACCATGTTCTCCAGATGCATGTCCCCGTGGCACTCCCGAATGTGACCCACCTGCTTGCGCGCCCGCAATGCTTCCGAAAGCTCCCGGAAGCGTTGCTCGCTCCACTCTTCGAGCCGCCTGATGATGCTGGTTTCTTCGGGGACGACGGGAAGTTGCAGCAGGGTGGTAAAGTTCTCCATCACCGGCTGGTGGATCTCCTCCGGCCGCCCGCGCCGGCTGACAGGGTCGGAAACCGCGGCCTGGGCATGGAACTGCGCCACGGTTGCGGCCAGCTGATCGATGTGCGAGGGTTGCAGCAGGCCGCGCTCCAGCAGCCGGTCCAGGCGGTCGCCGGTATCGAACTGGAGCATCTTGACCGCATACTCGAAGGGCCTGCCGGGCCCGCCGATGGCCGGATGTTGCGGGCTGCCGCACAGTGGAACCACCGCTAGGTAGAGCATCGGCGCCAGGCGGCGGTTGAGGCGCAGCTCCTCGAGGCAGAAGTGGTGACGCTTCTGCAGCGTCGAGAAATCCACGAAGCCGAGATTTACCGGCTTCTTGATCTTGTAGGCGAAGGGGCCGGTAAGCAGCACCCAGGAGATATGGGTCTCGATCAGCTCGAATCCGGTAACCGGATGGTCGAACAGTCGCGGGTTCTGTAGCCTCTCCAGGAACCCGGTTTGGTGTCGTTGGGTCATAGCACGGTACCATACGCTATTGGCACGGGGCCATCTATCTGAATGATAGCGCAGCAAGTCAACTCTGGCAGGAAGATGCACTCTGTCGGGAACGTAGGGGGTGTTCTCAATTAATAGGACCGCACTGTTGTGCCTGAAAAAGCGCCGGGCAAGGCGTGAGGAGAGATGTTTGCTTGTTGCAAATGAACGACGAACAACGCAGCATGGCGCTTTTTCAGGCGCAACCCGACGGGCCGGGCCTCTGTTTTCGCCCAGTGGCGTTATCACTCGCTTATGTGGAACAACCACACCGCGCTCGTTCTGCCTTGCTGGACAAAAACAGAGGCCTGGCGGTGCGGTCCTATTAATTGAGAACGCCCCCTAGGCCGATTCTGGGAAGGCCGCCTGAGGCAGCGACGCACCACGACGGATGACACGAAACAGAAGCAAGAGAACGGACCGCCCGGCCGCGCGGGGGTTCATGATGATACTGCGGAGATTCGCGCCGCCGTTGCTGGTAAGCCTGCTGCTGATGTTCTCCGCCTACGTCTACTATCTGGATGTGAATGTCCGCAGCCAGTTCGAGGGGCGGCGCTGGGCGGTGCCGGCCAGCGTCTATGCGCGGCCGCTGGAGCTGTATCCGGGTGCGCCGCTGGGCAGGGAGCGGTTGCTGGAGGAGCTGCAGGCGCTGGGCTACCTGCGCAGCGACCGGCCAGAGGGGCCGGGGGAGTTCGCGGTCGGAGAGGGGAAGGTGGTGCTGGCGACCCGCTCGTTCCGCTTCTGGGACGGGCCCGAGGAGGTACGCAGGATGGAACTCCGTTTCCGGGATGGCGTCCTGCGGGAGATGGTGGATCTCGCCACCGGCCGGTCCGTGCCCATGGCGCGCCTGGAGCCGCGCCTGATCGGCAAGATCTACCCGGCCCACCACGAGGATCGGGTCCTGGTGCGTCTCGAGGAGGTGCCCCCCGGGCTGATCAGCGCCCTGCTGGCGGTGGAGGACCAGGGGTTCTACAGCCACCACGGGATTGCCCCGCGCTCCATCCTGCGCGCCATCTGGGCCAACCTGCGCGCCGGACGGACCGTGCAGGGGGGCAGCACCCTGACCCAGCAGCTGGTGAAAAACTTCTACCTTACCAGCGAGCGCACCCTGTGGCGCAAGTTCAACGAGGCCATAATGGCGCTGTTGCTGGAGCTGCACTACGACAAGAATGAGATTCTAGAGGCCTACCTGAACGAAATCTACCTGGGGCAGGACGGGCAGCGTTCCATCCACGGCTTCGGGCTGGCGGCCAGGTTCTACTTCGGGCGCCCGCTGCAGGAGCTGCGTCTCTCCCAGATGGCGCTGCTGGTGGGGATGGTCAAGGGGCCATCCTACTACGACCCGCGGCGCAACCCGCAGCGCGCCCTGCAGCGGCGCAACCTGGTGCTGCGCCTGCTGGCCGACAGGGGGGAGATGGACCCGCGGCAGGCGCGGGCCGCCAGCAGCGAGCCGGTGGGCGTAGTTCCCCTCAAGGTGGGCGGCATCACTCCCTATCCGGCCTTCATGGAGCTGGTGCGGCGCCAGCTCTACCGGGACTACCGGGATGACGACCTGCGCTCCGAGGGGATGCAGATCTTCACCACCCTGGATCCGCAGATCCAGGCGGCCGCCGAACAGGCGGTGAGCGGACGCCTGGAGGAGCTGGAGCGGTCGCGCGGCATGCCGGAGGGGGAGCTGGAGGGGGCCGCGTTGGTAACCGAACCCAGCAGCGGTGAGATCCTGGCCGTAGTAGGGGGGCGCAATGCGCGCTTTGCCGGGTTCAACCGGGCGCTGAATGCGGTGCGGCCCATCGGCTCCCTGATCAAGCCGGCCATATATCTGGCCGCCCTGGAGCTTCCCGGAAGGTACACCCTGATCACTCCGCTGGACGACAGTCCGCTCACCCTCAAATGGCCCAATGGCGACAGCTGGAGCCCTGCCAACTACGATGGAGAGAGCCATGGCGAGGTGCCGCTCTACCTGGCCCTGGCCCACTCCTACAATTTGGCCACGGTGCGGCTCGGGCTGCAGCTCGGGGTGGAGGAGGTGCTGGATACGGTGCAGCGTCTCGGCGTCTACCGCCCCCTGAACAGCTACCCCTCGGTGCTGCTGGGGGCGGCGGAGCTCACTCCGCTGGAGGTTGCCCAGATGTACCAGACCATCGCCAACGGCGGATTCCGCTCGCCGCTGCGCGCTATCCGCGAGGTGCTGACCGCCGGCGGTGAGCCGCTGCAGCGCTATCCGCTGGACATCGAGCAAGCGGCCGATCCGGGGGCGGTCTATCTGCTTGGCAGGGCGCTGCAGGCGGTGGCGCGGGAGGGCACCGCCCGGATCCTGGATCAGGAGCTGGGGGAGCTGGAGATCGCGGGCAAGACCGGCACCACCGACGGACTGCGGGACAGCTGGTTCGCGGGTTTCACCGGAGATCGTCTGGCGGTGGTCTGGGTGGGACGTGACGACAACCGGAGTACCGGCCTGAGCGGCTCCAGCGGCGCGCTGCTGGTATGGCGTGATATGATACGAAGCCTGCGAACGCAGCCGCTGCAACTGGTGGCTCCGCAGGGGGTGCACCAGGTCTGGGTGGAGCCCTGGATCGGGTTACGCAGCCGTGAGCAGTGTCCCGGTGCAGTGTGGTTGCCATTCATCTCCGGCAGCGAGCCGGAAGAGTACAGTGGGTGCGGGGCCGGAAACGTCACGGAACCGGCCGCCAATCCATTGCAGCGGGGAATTGACCTGCTGAAAGGAATCTTTCAATGAAACGGTTACCGGAAATCTCCATATCCAGCCTGCCGATGGTGATCGCCCTGCTCGGCGCCGCCGCCCTGGCTGGCTGCGCCGCCGGTCCCGAGCCGAGGCGTCCGCCGGCCTCCAGCGCTCCCGCACCCCAGGAGCCGGTGGCGGTGAAACCGGCCATACGGCCGGTGGTGAAGCCGACGCCGCTGCCGGCGCCCCAGGTGCAGCCGCCCGCCGCCCCCAGCAGTACGGTTCTGGCGCTGCTGGAGCGGGCCGACACGCGCATGGAGCAGGGGGATCTGGCTGCCGCGGCGGCCAGCCTCGAGCGCGCCCTGCGCATCGAGCCGCGCAATCCCAGGCTCTGGAACAGGCTGGCCCGCATCCGGCTCCGGCAGGGCAACTACTCCCAGGCCGCCAGCCTGGCGGCGAAGTCCTCCAGTCTGGCGGCGGGGGACGCCGAGCTGCTGGCGGACAACCGGGCGATTATCGAACAGGCCCGGCGTCACTAGATGGCCCTCTACTCCGTCCACAAGCTGATGGCCGAGGCGCGCCGCCTGGCGGCCGAATACCGCCGCACCACCGGCAAGCCGCTGGCCATCAGCAACGAGATCGCGCTGCACGATGCGGCGCGGCTGCTGGATCTGGAGCTTCCCGAGAGCCCCCACACCGGCTACGACGCCATCGGGCGTGGCAGCCGCGAAGGGCTGCGCATCCAGGTGAAGGCGCGCGCCATCTTCGACGAGAGCAGGTCGGGGCAGCGCATCGGGCAGCTCAAGCTGGATCGGGAGTGGGATCTGGTCCTGCTGGTGCTCATGGACGAGGAGTACGAGCCGTACGAGATCTACCAGGCGGAGCGGGCGGCGATCCTGGAGAGCCTTGGCACGGGCGGTGAGTCGGCGCGCAACCGGCGCGGGGCGATGTCGGTGGCCCGTTTCAAGTGCATATCACGACTGGTCTGGACCAGGGAGGAGGGGGAGATTGCCGATGATCTGTGGGAAAACTGATCCACCCCCCTCCCGCGGCTGAACCATGCGTGAGGACAGCAGCTGGATGCTGGGTGCGAACGGCCCCCTGGCGCGCCACATTCCCGGCTTTTCACCCCGCCGGCAACAGCGGGAGATGGCCACGGAGGTGGAGCGCGCCATCGCCGGGAACGGCCTGCTGATCGCCGAAGCGGGCACCGGCACCGGCAAGACCTTCGCCTACCTGGTTCCCGCCCTGCTGTGTGGTGGCAAGGTGATCATATCTACCGGCACCAAAACCCTCCAGGATCAGCTGTTTCTCAAGGATCTGCCGCTGGTGCAGCGCGCGCTGGGAGTGCCGGTGACCGCCGCCCTGCTGAAAGGGCGCAGCAACTACCTCTGCCTGCACCGCCTGGAGCTGGCCGAGGAGCAGGGCGGTTTCGCCTCGCGCCGCGATCTGGATCGCCTGACGCGCATCCGTGCCTGGAGCGGGCGCACCCGCAGCGGGGACATCGCCGAGCTGGAGGAGATTCCGGAGAACGCCCCGGTGTGGGGCATGGTGACCTCCAGTGCCGACAACTGCCTGGGCCAGGAGTGTCCGCAACTGGCTGATTGCCATCTGGCGCGCGCCCGCCGCAGGGCCCAGGAGGCGGATCTGCTGGTCATCAACCATCATCTGCTGTTTGCCGACATGGCGCTGCGCGAGGGCGGTTTCGGCGAACTGCTGCCAGGTGCAAACGCCTTCATAATCGATGAGGCGCACCAGCTGCCCGAGATCGCTACCGGTTTTTTCGGTGACTCCATCAGTGCCAACCAGCTACTGGAGCTGGCCGGTGACACCATCTCCGAGGATCTGCAGGGAGCGGGGGAGGATGGGACGCTGCGCGATCAGGCGGAGCATCTGCAGCGGGTGGTACGCGATATGCGTGCCGTGTTCGGTCCCGAGCAGCGCCGCGCCCCATGGCGCAGCGCCATGGGGCTGCGGGGGATGCCGGAGGCCGTCACCGCGCTTCGGGAGGCGCTGGAGCGGTTGCGGGAGCTGCTGGAACCGCAGGCGCAGCGCAGCAAGGGGCTGGAGAGCTGTCTGCGCCGTGCCGGGGATCTGGGGGAACGGTTCGGGCGTCTCACCGGAGCCGCCCCGGAGCAGCACATCCACTGGTTCGAGACCCACCGGCGCAGTTTTACCATCCACCTCACCCCGCTGGATGTGGCGGAGCCCTTCCAGGCGCGGCTGCAGCGGCACAAGGCCGCCTGGATCTTCACCTCCGCCACCCTGGCGGTGGGGGAGCGGTTTGACTATTTCTCCGCTCGCCTGGGGCTGAGGGATGCCGTCACCCGACGCTGGGAGAGCCCCTTCGACTACCCCGGCCAGGCGGTACTCTATGTTCCCGAGGGGTTGCCCGACCCTGCTGCGCCGGACTACACCGCGGCGGTGGTGGAGCGGGCGCGGGAGCTGGTGGAGGCCAGCCGCGGCCGCGCGTTCCTGCTGTTCACCAGCCACCGCGCCCTGCAGTGGGCGGCGGACCGGCTTCGCAAGCGGCTCGGCTATCCGCTGCTGGTGCAGGGGGAGATGCCACGCAGCAGGTTGCTGGAGCGTTTCCGGGAGCTGGGCGACGCGGTGCTGCTGGGCACCGGCAGCTTCTGGGAGGGGGTGGATGTACGGGGCGAGGCGCTCTCCTGCGTGGTCATCGACAAGCTGCCCTTCGCATCGCCGGGGGATCCGGTGACCGAGGCGCGCATCGACGCGCTGCGTGCCGGGGGCGGCAACCCGTTTATGGAGTTCCAGCTGCCGGAGGCAGTGCTGGCCCTGAAGCAGGGGGCGGGACGCCTGATCCGGGACCGGAGCGATCGGGGCGTGCTGGCGCTGTGTGATCCGCGTCTGCTGAGCAGGCCCTATGGACGGCTGTTTCTCGACACTCTGCCCAACATGACCCGGACCCGCAAGCTGGAGGTGGTGCAGCGCTTCTTCGCCCTGCAGCGTGGGGAGGAGGGTGCGACGCCATGAGGCTGCTGGCGGTGGAGACCGCAACCGAGTCCTGCTCCGCCGCCCTGCTGGTGGAGGGGGAGATCATCTGCCGCGCCGAGGTCGCCCCGCGCCGTCACGCCGCCCTGATCCTGCCCATGGCCCAAGAGCTACTGGACGAGGCGGGTCTGACCGTGGCGCAGCTGGACCTGCTGGCTTTCGGGCGCGGACCGGGATCCTTCACCGGGGTGCGCATCGCCGCCAGCGTGACGCAGGGGATCGCCTTCGCCGCCGATCTGCCGGTGATGCCGGTATCCACCCTCACCGCCATCGCCCAGGGGGCGCTCCGTACCCGGGGAAGCAAGAGGGTGCTGGCGGCCATCGATGCGCGCATGGGGGAGCTCTACTGGAGCGCCTGCGAATGCGGCCCCGGCGGCGTCATGAGGGCGTGCGGTGAGGAGCGGCTGGGGGCCGCGGATACCGTTCCCCTGCCGTCCGGCGGCGGCTGGTGTGGAGCCGGTTCAGGATGGCGGGGGTACGGTGAGATCCTTGCAGAGCGGCTGGGAGGGCGGATGCAGGGCACCTATCCGGAAATCCATCCACAGGCGCGGGATGTGGCGCTCCTCGCTGCTCACGCCGTGGAGAGCGGCGTGGTCCCGGTCCCGGCCGAGCAGGTGGAGCCGGTATATCTGCGTAACAGGGTGACCACCGCTCCACCGCCCTCCTGATCAGGAAAGAGGCAGGTCATTTCAAACCGGCCAGTGTTTTTATATACAGGACTATCTCGTCGACCTTGTCCCTGAAGTCGTCCTCAAATACCGGCATGTTACGGCTCCCCCTGCTCTGCCTGCGGGCCGTCAGGTAGTCGTTTACGCTCTCGACGGTGATGGTGGAGGCGATGGCCGGGTTGGCGAGCGCGGCGGGCCGGGTAGCCAGGTTTTTCGCGGCCTCGCCATCACCATGTCCGGATTTTCCGTGGCAGCCGGAGCAGTAGTGCAGGTAGTAGATGCGCCCCCGCTCCAGCGGGTCAGTGCGGAATTTCTCCTCCCGCTCCCTTGGTGAGGGTGTGGTCAAAGGCCCCCTGTCCACCTCCAGCGTGCGGACATAGGCCACCACGGCGCGAATCTCCTCGTCGCTGAGACTGGAGCGCCAGCCCGGCATCTGCAGGTAGGGGAACCGCTCCTCTCCCCAGGCTATCCGCTCGAACAGCTCCTGATCGGAGAGCAGGGACATGTAGGCCTTGTTGGAGAGATCACCGGTGGCCACTCCCGAAAGCGAGCCGGCGGGGCCGTTCCCCTCTCCTTTCTCTCCGTGGCAGTAGATGCAGAAGCGGTTGTAGATCTCCCTGCCGTCCACACCGGTCTGCTCCTGTCCCGCGGCCACCGGCGCAAGGCCGCCGGTCGCCGCCAGGCAGAGCAGCGCTGCGATCCCCCGGTAGCACAGGCGTTTCATGCGTACTCCTCCGTTGTTTCCGTCAGGGTTGTTTGCCCCGGGTGCAATAGGGTGGTGTTTTCTGCAGCCATTTTTCAATCCCTACTACAGTATAGACGATGACGCCTGTCGCCAGGATCGGCATCCAGGATGAAAGATCCAGGGGCGCGCTGTAGAAGATCCGGTTCATGAAGGGAGCGTAGGTGAATATCAGCTGCAGGGCGATCATGATGACGACTCCGCCGATCAGCCAGCGGTTGCTGAACAGCCCCAGGGAGAACATGGAGCGGGTCAGTGAGCGGCAGTTGAACAGGTAGAACAGCTCACCGCAGACAAAAACGTTTACCGCGATGGTGCGCGCTTCCTCCTCGCTGGCGCCTCGGCTCAGGGCCCATTCGAACAGGCCGAACGAGCCGGCCAGCAGCATGACCCCCACCAGGCCGATGCGCAGCAGCAGGCGCCGCGAGAGGATCGGTCTGCGCGGGTCGTGGGGCGGGCGCCGCATGATTCCCGGCTCCCTGGGTTCGAAGGCCAGCATCAGCCCCAGCAGCACCGCGGTGGTCATGTTGATCCAGAGGATCTGTACCGGCAGGATGGGCAGCGCGGCGCCGACGAAAACCGCGGCCATGATTACCAGCCCCTCCCCGAGGTTGGTGGGCAGGGTCCAGGTGACGAACTTGATCAGGTTGTCATAGACGCCGCGCCCCTCCTCCACGGCGGCCTCGATGGAGGAGAAGTTGTCGTCGGTCAGGATCATGTCGGCCGCCTCCCTGGCCACCTCGGTGCCGCTGATCCCCATTGCCACGCCGATGTCCGCGCGGCGCAGGGCGGGGGCGTCGTTGACCCCGTCGCCGGTCATCGCCACCACGTTGCCGCGCCGCTGCAGCGCCTCCACCAGGCGCAGCTTCTGCTCCGGAGCGACGCGGGCGAATACCGCCGTTTCGCCGGCAATCTCCATCAGCTCCCGTTCGGACAGGTCATTCAGGGCCGCGCCGCTGACCACCGGAATCTCTCCCGCCGCGGCTCCCCGCAGACCGATCTGGCCGGCGATGGCCGCGGCGG
>DRMK01000273.1 GCA_011322575.1 Gammaproteobacteria bacterium | reverse complement strand
GGCAAATCATCCTTGACAGGCAGAATGCACGCCACATACTCGGTAGCCAGAAGGGGATTGGGGCCGTCTGGCTGGAGACTGCCGGATATCCACCACCTGCGCCAATTGCAAGTGGTCCGGCTATCCCAAAGTGTCCCCAATCCCCTTATGCCTACCATCTTCCGGCGTGCATTCTGCCTGTCAAGGACGAAGCCGCTACGCGGTGATTTGCCATTTCACCCACACGATTCGGCGAAGACCCCTCTTTTGCGCCGGATTCGCCTACGGCTTTCAGGATATAATCGGGGCAACCTGATACCGTCTCCGGCCATGAAATACCTGTTTGCAATCCTGCTTCCGTTACTGACAACATTCGTCCTGCCGGCCCACGCCGCTGCGGTACGGGTGGCGGTTGCGGCAAACTTCCTTCAGCCGATGCAGGAGATTGCGGCCCGTTTCAGCAGAGAGACGGGGCACTCCGCGCTGCTCACCTCCGGCTCCTCCGGCAAGATCTATGCCCAGATCAAAAACGGCGCGCCATTCGGAATCTTTCTCTCCGCCGACGCCGACAAGCCGGCCCGGCTGGAGCAGGAGGGATTGGCGGTGGCCGGCAGCCGCTTCACCTATGCCCAAGGAGCACTGGCGCTCTGGTCTGCCGATCCCGGGTTGATCCGGGATGGTGCGGAGATTCTGCACCGCGCCGGGTTCAGGCATCTGGCGCTGGCCAACCCGCGCCTGGCCCCCTACGGGGTGGCCGCGCTGGAGACTTTGGAGAGCCTGGATGTCAAACAGCGTCTGGCAGGAAAGTTCGTGCGGGGCGAGAACATCGCCCAAACCTACCAGTTCGTGGCCACCGGCAATGCCGAACTGGGTTTCGTGGCGGTGTCGCAGATAACAGTGGAAGGAAAGCTCAAGGGTGGATCGGCCTGGCTGGTGCCAGCCGGACTGCACCGCCCCATCCGCCAGGACGCGGTTCTGCTGCTCCCCGCCAGGGACAACCCGGCGGCAAAGGCTCTGCTGGAGTACCTGCGCTCGGACGCCGCGGGCGCCATAATCGCCCGCTACGGCTACCATCGCTGACCAATGCTCAACGAAGCCAACCTGACCGCCATCCTGCTCACCATCAAGCTGGCCGGGGTGGTTACCATCCTGCTGCTGCTCATCGGCACCCCCATCGCCTGGTGGCTGGCGCGCACCGAATCACGCCTGAAAGGGCCGGTAAGCGCCGTGGTGGCGCTGCCCCTCGTGCTCCCGCCGACGGTGATGGGCTTCTACCTGCTGATCGTCATGGGGCCCAACGGCCCCCTGGGACAGCTCACCCAGGCGCTGGGGATCGGCACCCTGTCGTTCACCTTCACCGGGCTGGTGATAGCCTCGGTGTTCTACTCCCTGCCGTTCGTGGTACAGCCCATCCAGAACGCCTTCGAGGCCATCGGAGAGCGCCCGCTGGAGGCCGCCGCCACCCTGCGCGCCGGACCCCGGGACCGTTTCTTCAGCGTTGCCCTGCCCCTGGCGCGGCCCGGCTTTCTCACCGGCGCCGTGATGGGCTTCGCCCACACCGTGGGAGAGTTCGGCGTGGTACTGATGGTGGGAGGCAACATCCCCGGCGAAACCCGGGTGGTCTCGGTGCAGATTTACGACTATGTGGAGTCGCTGCAGTATGCGGATGCGCACCTGCTGTCGGCCCTGATGCTGGCTTTCTCGTTTATCGTGCTGCTGGCCATGTACTCCCTCAATCCCGGCGAAAGGGGTGACGGGTGAGCGGCATCCAGGCGCTTTTCCGGCTGGAGCTGGGCCAGTTCTCCCTGGATCTGGAGCTGGATCTTCCGGGACGCGGGGTAACCGTCCTGTTCGGCCCGTCCGGCTCGGGCAAGACCCTGCTGCTGCGCTGCATCGCCGGACTGGAGCGGGCCCGCGGCAGGCTCTCGGTGAACGGCGAGCGGTGGCAGGATGAAAAACTGTTCCTGCCCACCCACCGCAGGCCGCTGGGATACGTGTTCCAGGAGCCCAGCCTGTTTCCCCACCTGAGCGTGCGCGGCAACCTGGAGTTCGGCATGAAGCGCGCCTCGCGGAGCAACGGAGAGGCGCTGGAGCAGGCCATTGAGCTGCTCGGCATCGGTCACCTGCTGCGGCGCCGCCCCGGCCGGCTCTCCGGCGGCGAGCAGCAGCGGGTGGCGATAGCCCGCGCCATAGCGGTCCAGCCGCGCCTGCTGCTGATGGACGAACCGCTGGCGGCGCTGGATCTGGCGCGCAAGCGGGAGATCCTCCCCTACCTGGAGCAGCTGCACGACCGGCTGGAGATCCCGCTGCTCTATGTCACCCACTCGCCGGACGAGATGGCCCGGCTGGCCGATCACCTGGTGGTGCTGGAGGGCGGCCGAGTGCTGGCCAGCGGCCCGCTGGCAGATACCCTGGCGCGCCTCGACCTGCCGGTGCGCCTCGGCGAGGAAGCCGATGTGGTGCTGGAGGCGCGCATCGAGGGGCGCGATCGGCAGTGGGGACTGGCCAGCGCGGCATTCCCCGGCGGCCGGCTGCTGGTGAAGGACATCGGGATCCCGGTGGGTAACCGGGTGCGGCTACGGGTGCTGGCCAAGGATGTGAGCCTGGCCCTGGAGCGGCAGGAGGGGAGCAGCATCCTGAATTTGCTGCCCGCCACGGTGGCGGAGGTGGGTGAGGGAGAGCATCCCGCAACCGCGCTGGTGCGGTTGAAGCTGGGAGAGTCCACCATTCTCGCCAGCCTGACCCGGCGCTCGGTTCACGCCCTGGAGCTGGAAGCCGGCAAAGCTGTATGGGTACAGATCAAGTCGGTGGCGGTTATCGAGTAATATAGAGCGCATGATCAAACGGGTTCTTTGGCTGGAGCATCTTGCGCAGGCATGGAACCACCGCTCCATCGTCTGGCTGTCCGGCGTGCGCCGGGTGGGCAGGACG
>DRMK01000272.1 GCA_011322575.1 Gammaproteobacteria bacterium | reverse complement strand
GAACGACCACCTGCCCAAGCCCATCGGACCGGACCAGCTGTTCGCCATGCTGGGCCGCTGGCTGAAACCCGCAAGCGAAGAGACCACCGCCACAAACGGCAATGGGGTCCAGTTCCCGGAGCTGCCGGGGCTCGACCTGGAGAGGGCCCAGCTGCGCACCGGCAACAACCGCAAACTGCTGCGCAAGCTGCTGCTCCAGTTCCATACTGACCATCGGCAGGCGGTTCCGGTCATGCGCAAACTGCTGGCGCGGGGTGACCTACGGGCGCTAAAGCGCTACGCCCATACCCTGTGCGGAATAACCGGGAATCTGGCCGCCGACCGGCTCCAGGGGGCGGCGCGCGCCATCGAGCAGGCGGTTACCGACGGAGAGGAGGAGGCGCAGCTGGAGGAGCTGATCGCCCAGTTGGAGGAGCTCCTCACCCCGCTGCTGGAGCAACTGGAGGAGCTGCGCATACCGCAAGGCAATGGTGGTCTGCCGCCTGGTGAGCGATTCTCCAGTGAGGAGCTTAGACAGCAGCTGCGCGAACTGGAGGGTTTGCTCGCGGCGGGGGACTCCGCCAGTATCCCCGCCACCGAGGCCATAGTCCGCCGCTTGCGGGAGCTGGGAATGGCGGAATTTGCCGAGCGGCTCTCCACCCAGGTAACCGATTTCGAGTTCGACGACGCCGTGGAGACCGTGCAAGAGATTCTGGGGGAGGTCAATGTACCCTGAACGGCGAACCCCCCTTCATCAGATTGTATGGAATATCTGTCGGAATCGCGGCAAGGTGAACCGTCCCTGAGGGGTGGAACGCCCCGGCGGGCCGCCCAACCCCTCCTAGCGGCCATGGATGCGCCGGGCACCCGGACAATCAGGGATGATTCGCCCATCTGCCGCTCGATCCGGGCAGAAAACGGCAAAGAGTGAGGAGCAACAAGGCATGAGCGACGCTGACCGGAGCAGCACCATTCTCATCGTGGATGATGAACGTTTCAACCTCAACACCCTGATCGGGATCCTGCAGGGGGAGTACCGCCTCCTCATCGCCAAGAGCGGCGAACAGGCCCTGGCGCGGCTTGCCACGCCGCCGCTGCCGCAGCTGATCCTGCTGGACATACTGATGCCCGGCATTGACGGTTACGAGACCTGCCGGCGCATCAAGGAGAATCCGGATACCGCCAGCATCCCGGTCATCTTTATCACCACCAAGACCACGGTAGAGGATGAACAGCACGGGCTGGAGCTGGGCGCGGCGGACTACATTACCAAACCCTTCAGCCCGGCCATCATCAAGGCGCGGATCAGGACCCAGCTGAAGCTGAAGAGGGCCCTCGACGCCCTGAAGGATCAGAACCAGCTGCTGGAGCGCAAGGTGGCGGAGCGCACCCTGGAGATCGCCCTGACCCGGGACGTCGCTATCCACGGCATGGCGGCCCTGGCGGGCACCCGGGATCACGAGACCGGCAACCACATCCGGCGCACCCAGCACTACATTCGGCTGCTGGCGCGCCACCTCAGCGACAGGCCCCGCTTCCGGGAGTTCCTCACCGAGCAGAACATCGACACCATGTTCAGGTCCGCGCCCCTGCACGACATCGGCAAGGTTGGGATCCCGGACAACATCCTGCTGAAACCGGGCCGGCTGGACAGGGAGGAGTTCGAGGTGATGAAGACCCACGCCACCCTGGGACGTGACGCCCTGCCGGTGGACGGGGAGCACCCGGGATCCATTCCGTTCCTGAGCATGGCACGCGACATCGCCCACACTCACCACGAGAAGTGGGACGGCAGTGGCTACCCGCAGGGGTTGAAAGAGACCGATATCCCCTTGCCGGGGCGCCTGATGGCGATTGCCGACGTGTATGACGCGCTAATCAACGAGCGGGTGTACAAGCCCCCCTTCTCCCACGAAACCGCCGTGGAGATCATCCAGGCGGGGAGGGAAAAGCAGTTCGACCCGGAGGTGGTGGATGGTTTTCTCCAGCTGCAGGAGGAGTTCCACGAAATATCCAGGCAGTTCAGCGACCCCCCTTCCACCGGAGCCGCTGCTCTTATCTAGCCGGTTTTTCTCCCAGCTCCCTGGCGCACATATCGGGGCCGTGGGACATGAATTTTCCGGCGGCCACCACCTCTTTCTGCTCCAGCTTGCGGCGCAGCTCGAGAGTTTTGTCCTTCTCTTTTCTCAAAGTAGCAACCAGAAACTCGAACCCAGCAGGCGTGAGCTCGCGGGAAGCCTTTCTGGAGGTACATTCACACACGGCGCGTGACAGATTGCCAGACTCCAGACAGGCCTCAACGAATCCCTTGTGATCATACTCGAGCCTCACTCCGGCATGGAGATCCGCAGACAGGACAGCAAGAAGTATCAGCAGTAGAAAATTGTTTGTCTTCATAAGTCAAGGACCATCCGTAGTCCACTAGAAAATCGAACCGGTGTATCTGGTTTGCGATATAGATTAATACTAAGACGTTCGATAGTAAAGCGAGCTCCGGTGGGTGGTTGGGCGATCAGGCGTAACTCGGTCAGCTGGTCGCTGCCATCCAGATGGAGGAGCGAATACTTGACTGAAACGATGGGTCGTTATTTGAACTCCGTTTCCGGCATAAGTGGGTCACCCATTAGCCTGCGTCCGGTCAATAGCCAAAACTTGGCCCTCCTGCAAAACAGCATCATATCGATATCATCCACCACCTCGCGCGCCGCGGATACCGCCAACACTGCCAACCGTCCCTGGCAGGATGGATCACTTTATTAGGGGTGGCTGCCGTGTGCTGGTGACCATGCCAATCCCGCTCGAAATGTCCAAGAACTTTTTTCCGAAAGAGCTAAATCTATCGGATACGCTCAATGATCTCCCCGATGATCTCCCGGTACTGCTCCTCCAGCTTCTCCCCGGTATGGTATTTTCTCGCGTGTTGCCAAGTTTTTTTGGCCCGCTGTGCGAGTTCCCTGGTGGGGAGCTTGGCAACCATGGTAATGGTGGATGTGATGGTTTCAACGGAGCAGTTCTCCAGGATTATGCCGAAATCCTCTACATCCACCCCGGATTCGTAACTCAGGATGGGGATTAGCCCCGCCTGCATGCAGGTAAGGGCCGCTCCGGACTTGCCTTCGGCGCAGGAGGGGTAGATCAGTGCCACGTTGTCGGCAGCAATCTTGAGAAATTCGTCGCTGCCGATGTCCACCCAGCCTACGGTGTGAATGTTGGAAGTATGATACAGCTCCTTCTCATAGGCCTGTTCAAATTGCCGCTCTTTGTTTACCGGCCCACATACGGTCAGGTGGAGGTCTGGCATCGAGGTAAATGCTTCCAGCACCAGATCCAATCCCTTGTGCACCATGCCGCTGCTGCCCAGCCACAGAAAACGGTTTCTACAGCGCTCGAAATCCTTGGCATCGTTCCAGGGATACTGATGCCGGCTGGTACCCCATAGCGGATAGAGTGGTTTCCCCGCGTAGCGGTATGTGTCCACGGTAAAACGGTTGCCCATGACGGTAGCGAAGTCGGCGTGCTCGATGGCCAGATTGTGTTCCACGTTTTTTCTGCCGACGATAGTCACCTTTCGTCTTCTCTGCACGTCGAGCAAGCGCTGGTATGCAGCCATATTGTTGAATAGGTAGTGGGCGGTGTCCAGGTGGGCGATGACGGTACAGTCTTCGTTCAGTCTGCGCTTGATCTTCTCCAGGTTGGTGCGGGCCGAAACGAAAAAGGTGTATTTCTTGTCTGGAACAAACTGGTCGTTACGGTAGTCGATGACATCCACGTTGTAGCCATACTGTAAAAACACCTTGGCCATGATAAAGGAGACCAAATCGTGCTGGTGGGTGCTGGATATGGAGCTTTCATCCTTTACCAGAAATGGCTCGATGATGAAGGCGATAAGGACGTTTCCCTTCGGATCTCCTTCGGTTTTCAGTGATACGCAGCTGTCATCGTATCCGGGTTCGCCCTGGTATATATTCAGTTCGTAGCCCAACCGGCGCAGTAGTTTGTTGAGCCTCTTTCTCATCTGCCAACCGCTTCCCCTATTCGCCGCAGTTTGCCGCCAATCCTTCCCAGTAGGGAGGTTTCTTCTCCTTTGGTTTTGCTACCGTCGCCGATCTCCATCTTTATGAAATTGAGCGGGAAGATGCGCCCGTAACCGGGATCTTCTTCATGCTCCGCAAGTTTCCTGTCCCTCATGAAGGACTCTTCGCTGAACCAGCAGTAATCGTCGTACCATGTCCAGCAGTTATGCTTCTGGTACAGGGACCTGGCCGCTTCACCAAGCTTTTTGTTAGCGGGCAGGGTTACGTATTCCGTATCGAATCCTGCTATGTGGGTCAGCATGAGATTGTATGATCTGTTACTGCAGCAGTTGGTGAACCAAAGATCAAACCCTTGCTGCTCCTGCAGCTCTTTTACGGCCCGGTAAACCTGTACGTGTTCTTCATGACCATATTCGCCCCAAGGGTTGTGCGTGAACACGTTGTGGCGGCCTTCCAGTTTGCGTTCCAGAAGGGATTTCAACCGGCGGAAATTTTCCATATAGTGATCGCGTGCCGGTCCGCTTTTCTGTATTTCCATGCCGAAGGAGGAAGTCGTTCCTTCCCGCCAATCTGCGCTGTTGAATACCCCGGCCTGTTCCAGGCCAAGGGTGCAGATGTTGTCGAGGGGATAGGCCGCCATGCAGCGTTCCCGCCTGGCCTTCCATTCCGGATTTGTTCTCGAGCCCAGGAAACAGACTACGATCTCTCCTACCCTGTCGAGAATAGAGCTGAACCACAGGGCTTCATCATCCGGGTGGGCTACCACCAGAATGGAATCTCGCAGCATGCCTTCGGCTGGTTTCTGCTTCATGCCCTGGAAAAATGGATGCTTCTCTGGCGACGAACCTGGTGGATTTTGTCAAGCTGCCCGGTTTTGAACATACCAGCGGTAAGTGGATTCTATTCCCTCCTCCAACGGTATGGAGGCCCGCCACCCCAGCGCAGCCAGCCTGGAGATATCCAGCAATTTGCGCGGTGTGCCGTCGGGCCGCGTGGTGTCGAACACGATGCTGCCCCGATAACCTACTATCTCTTTCACCAACCCGGCCAGCTCGCCGATGCTGATGTCCTGGCCGACACCCACGTTGACTATCTGCTCCTCTGAGTAGCTCTCCATCAGGAATACCGTGGCGTCGGCCATGTCGTCCACATGGAGAAACTCCCGCCTCGGCTTGCCGGTGCCCCATATCACCACCTGCGGTTGTCCCGCCTGCCGGGCCTCGTGGAATTTACTTATCAGGGCCGGGAGAACGTGCGAGTTCTCCAGATCAAAGTTGTCGCCGGGGCCGTACAGGTTGGTGGGCATCAGGGATATGGCGTCGAAACCGTATTGCCTGCGGTAGGCTTGACACATCTTGATGCCGGCAATTTTGGCGATGGCGTACCACTCGTTGGTGGGCTCCAGGGGACCGGTGAGTAGGTACTCCTCCTTGAGTGGCTGGGGGGCCATTCGGGGGTAGATGCATGTGGAGCCCAGGAATACGAACTTTTTGCACCCGAAGCGCCAGGCGTTGTCGATCAGGTTGTTCTGGATGAACAGGTTGTCACGGATGAACTCCGCCGGATAACTGTCGTTGGCGTGGATCCCGCCTACCTTGGCTGCTGCGTCTATCACGCAATCCGGGCGCTGTTCGGCGAAGAAGCTGGCTACCGCCTGGCCGTCGGCCAGGTCCAGCTGTTGCCGGGTGCGGGTCAATATGTTGTTATAACCCCGCCTTTGCAGGCTGCGTACGATGGCGGAGCCCACCAGGCCCCGGTGGCCAGCTACGAAGATTTTCGAATCCTTGTCCGGATGGAAGTCGACGGCTTTTCGGGACATGGCGGTTCTATTCGTTGTAGTTGAAGATCCGGTAGCCGGCGCTCTTGCAGAGGCTGTCCCGCTCGGCGCTGGCCAGATCCTCGCGCACCATCTCCGAAACCATATCCTCAAAGGAGGTGCGTGGTTCCCAGCCCAGCTTCTCCTTGGCCTTGGCAGGATTGCCCAGCAGAGTGTCCACCTCGGTGGGGCGGAAGTAGCGGGGATCCACCGCCACGATGCATTTGCCACTCCTGCTGTCGTAGCCCTTTTCGTCGATCCCCTCTCCTTTCCAGGAGATCTTTATGCCGAGCTCTCTGGCGGAGGCCTCCACAAACTGGCGTACCGAATACTGTTTGCCGGTGGCGATGACGAAGTCATCGGGTTGCTCCTGTTGCAGCATTAGCCACTGCATCTCTACGTAGTCCCGTGCGTGTCCCCAGTCGCGCAAGGCGTCCAGATTGCCCAGGTAGAGGCACTCCTGCAGACCCAGCTTGATACGCGCCATGCCACGGGTGATCTTGCGGGTCACGAAGGTTTCGCCGCGCAGGGGGGATTCGTGGTTGAACAGGATCCCGTTGCAGGCATAGATCCCGTAAGCCTCACGGTAGTTTACCGTTATCCAGTAGGCGTACATCTTGGCTACCGCGTAAGGGGAGCGCGGATAGAACGGCGTGGTCTCGGTCTGGGGGATCTCCTGCACCTTGCCGTACAGCTCGGAGGTGGATGCCTGGTAGAAGCGGGTCTTGTTCTCCAGACCCAGGATCCGGATCGCCTCGAGAATCCGGAGTGTTCCCACTGCGTCGGAGTCCGCAGTATATTCGGGCGCTTCGAACGACACCTGTACATGGCTCTGCGCCGCCAGGTTGTAGATTTCGTCCGGCTGTACCTGCTGGATTATGCGGATAAGGTTGGTGGAGTCGGTCAGATCGCCGTAGTGGAGAATGAATCTCTGGTTCGCTACGTGCGGATCCTGATAAAGATGATCTATGCGATCGGTATTGAACAGCG
>DRMK01000271.1 GCA_011322575.1 Gammaproteobacteria bacterium | reverse complement strand
GTCGCCTACAGCCGCGAAGAGCTGGTAGCGCTGGGCGAGGTGTTGCTCCGCCATCCCGGGATTCTGATCGCCAGTGACGACATGTACGAGCACATCCGCTGGACCGGGGGGCCGTTCATCAACATCGTCAACGCCTGTCCCGAACTCTACCCTCGTACCATCGTCCTCAACGGTGTCTCCAAGGCCTACTCCATGACCGGCTGGCGCATAGGCTACGCCGGCGGCCCCACCCCCCTGATCGCGGCGATGAAGAAGATCCAGTCGCAGAGCACCTCCAATCCGGCCTCCATATCGCAGGCGGCGGCATGCGCTGCCCTGGAGGGCGATCAGGGCTGTATCGCCACCATGGTGGAGGCGTTCCGCGAGCGTCATGACTACCTGGTGGAGGCGCTGAACCGCATCGAGGGGTTCCGGTGCCTCCCCTCCCAGGGGGCCTTCTACGCCTTCCCCAGGGTGCAGGACGCCATGGAGCGGTTGGGGCTGAAAGATGACCTGCAGTTCACTGAATACCTACTGGAGCACGCGGGCGTGGCGGTAGTGCCGGGTTCGGCATTCGGTGCGCCGGGTTACGTGCGGCTCTCCTTTGCAACCAGCCTGGAGCAGCTGCGATCGGCTGTTGCGCGCATCGGGGAGCTGGGCAGGACGCGGTGACTCTCGCTGAGGATAAAATCGAGAAAGGTTCTGGCCACCAGCGACAGCCTCTTGCCCTTCGGATGCACCGCATACCAGCGCCGCTTGATGGGAAACCCTTCCACGTCCAGCACCACCAGCTTGCCGGCGTCCAGCTCCAGCTGCAGGCTGTGCAGGGAGAGCACGGCGATACCCAGCCCGGCCAGGACCGCCTGCTTGATGGCTTCCGAGCTGCCCAGTTCCATGTAGGGCTCCACCTGCAGCCCCCTTTGCTCCAGAACGCGATCCACGGCCATGCGGGTTCCGGAGCCCGCTTCCCGGCCAAGGAAGCGTTCCCGGATCACCTCCTCCAGCCGTAGCGTGCCCTGCCCCGCAAGAGGGTGGTCCGGGGGGGCAACGAAGCCCAGTATGTTTTCCAGAAAGGGGTGGCTGACCAGCCGTTCATCGTCGTCGGGGATCTGTCCCATGACCACGAAATCATCCTCGTTGTTCATCAGGCGCTCCACCACCCGGGCCCGGTTGGTGAACTTGAGTTTGGGTTCCACCCCGGGATGCTGCTGCAAAAAATGGCCCAGCAGATGAGGCATGAAGTATTTGCCCGTGGTAACCACCGAAAGCTGTAGCGGGCCGACTATCTTGCCCTTGAGGGTTTCCATTTCCTCCTTCAGATTGTCCAGCCTCTTCAGGATCTCGCACGCCGCCCCGTACATCGCCTTGCCGGCGGTAGTGGGGAAGATCCTTTTGCCTACCTGCTCCAGAAGAGTCAGATCCATCTGCTCCTCCAGCCGCTTTATCTGGATGGAGACCGCTGGCTGGGTGAGGTGCATCTCTTCCGAGGCGCGCGTGAAGCTGCCGTTTCTCACCACCGATTCAAACAGTTTGAGCTGCCTTAATGTCAGATGCATGGATGCAGGGAGCCGGTATTTACATATGTTAATGCATATTATAACAACGATTAATTTTTGTTTGGATACGTCCGCGCCTATAGTTACTCCACCCGTCGTCATGCGTCCCTGGCGCACCGCCGGGGTGAGGGTGTGTCCGGAGCGGGAGGCCGCGGCCGGACAGGAATTCAATGACAAGTGAGGATTAGCAATGGCTGAAAAGACCTACAATGCGGGCGTCAAAGAGTACCGCGAAACCTACTGGGATCCCAACTATACGCCGAGAGACAGCGACATTCTGGCCTGTTTCAAGGTCGTGCCACAGCCCGGTGTGCCGCGTGAAGAGGCCGCTGCCGCGGTATGCGC
>DRMK01000270.1 GCA_011322575.1 Gammaproteobacteria bacterium | reverse complement strand
TTTTCAGGCGCAACCCGAAGGGCCGGGCCTCTGTTTTCGCCCAGCGGCGTTATCACTCGCTTATGTGGAACAACCACACTGCGCTCGTTCTGCCTTGCTGGACAAAAACAGAGGCCCGGCAGTGCGGCCTTATTAATTGAGAACGCCCCCTAGGGGACGCTACTTGAACAGAGTATCCACGGAGAAACCGTCCTTTTCCAGGATCTGACGCAGCCTGCGCAGGGCCTCTATCTGGATCTGGCGCACCCGCTCACGGGTAACGCCGATCTCGTTACCCACCTCCTCCAGTGTCGCTATGTTGCCACCCTCCAGGCCAAATCGCTTGGTCACCACCTCGCGCTGCTTGTCATTGAGCTGCGAGAGCCAGATCTCCAAATGGCTGCGCATGTTGTCGTCCTGGAGAATCTCGGCGGGATCGCTGCCATCCTCATCCGGTATGGCCTCGAGCATGGTCTTGTCGGTATCCCTGCCAAGCGGTTCATCCACCGAGGCAATCCTGTCGTTCAGCCCCATCATCCGCATCACCTCCTCCGGAGGCTTGTCGAGAAAGCGGGCAATATCTTCCGGGCTCGGCTCGCTCCCCTCGGTCTGCATCAGATGGCGCGCTGCGCGGAGATACACGTTGAGCTCCTTGACCACATGGATAGGCAGCCGGATGGTGCGGGTCTGGTTCATCAGGGCACGCTCTATGGTCTGGCGAATCCACCACGTGGCATAGGTGGAAAAGCGGAAACCACGCTCTGGATCGAACTTTTCCACTGCCCTGATCAGTCCCAGATTGCCCTCCTCGATCAGATCCAGCAGCGGCAAGCCCCGGTTCAGATAGCGGCGCGCAATCTTCACTACCAGCCGTAGATTGCTCTCGATCATATGCTTGCGCGCCCCTTCATCACCCTGCAGCACCAGGCGCCCCAGACGCACCTCCTCCTCCGCGCTCAACAGAGGGGAGAAGCCTATTTCGCTCAGATACAATCTGGTGGCATCCAGCTGCGCCTCCGGAATGGTGACAGGCTCCGGGATCTGCGGTTCCTCTTCCGGCGCTATCTCCGCTGCGGACTCTGCCCCCGCAAGTTCATCCCACTCCGATGGCGTACCGCGCTCCCCTGTCATAGATCAATTCCCTTGTCTCTTCGGCAGATAGAGTAGTGGATCGACCGGCTTCCCGTTGTGTCGAATCTCGAAATGGAGCATCACCTGCCCGACTCCGCTGCTCCCCATGCGGGCGATCTGAACCCCCTTCGCAACCCTCTCCCCCTCTTTTACCAGCAGTTCCCAGTTGTGGGCATAGGCACTCAAAAACTGCTCGTTGTGCTTGAGAATTATCAGCTTCCCATAACCGAGCAGCCCGCTGCCACTGTACACTACCCGGCCCGCAGCTGCAGCATATACAGGTTGTCCCCGGCGCCCCTGGATATCGATCCCCGCCCGCTTTCCGGATTTCACGGGAGTACCTCTGGTGGGCCAGATCCACTCTATCCCCACGTCGTCACTCCCCGCTACGGAAGGCTGGCGCTGGTTCGGCTCCGGTAGCGGTGCGCCTGTGGGCGCGGGACCCCTCGTAGCAGGATGCACTCTCACCGCCGTGGCGGTGCCCTGCCTGGAAGAGGCGTGGGGGGCGGGTTTGACACCATTCGCCCCGCCATTATTGCCCGCCGTCCAATCGGGCGGAGGCGCTATCCTGATCCTCTGCCCCGGCCGGATCCCATATGGCGGCGAAATCTTGTTCCAGCGCGCCACCAGGCGATAGTCCTGGCCATAGCTCCAGGCGATAGAGTAGAGAGTATCTCCCGGCTGAACCGTATGAAATCTGGGATGCCAAGCCAGGCGGGAGTGGCGATCCCCTTTCAGGGAAACATCCCCAGCACACCCCGCCAGCAGCAGACACACCGCCGGCAGCAACCAGCCACCACTCCTGGCCCACGACCGAAACCCGGATCTGCAACAGTACCGGCTCATTTGAATACCAGGTAGCCAATCAACGCTGCAGCCACCGTTGCCCATCCCAGATGGTCTATGTAGACGTGCAGCTTTTTCTCCATCGGCTCCCCGCCCCATTTCATCAGCGCCGCCACCAGAAAAAAACGTGCTCCGCGACCTATGAAAGATGCTACCACAAATGGCAGAAATGGCATCGCCATGGCCCCGGCGGCTATGGTGAATACCTTGTACGGAATGGGGGAAAACCCGGCAATCAAAATTGCCCAGAAACCGTATCTGTCGAACCAGGCCTGCGCCAGTTCGAACTTCTCCCAGTAACCGTGCTCGTGCAGCAACGGGGCAATCAGATCGAGAAACAGCATGCCGATCAGGTACCCCAGTACGCCGCCCGCAACCGACGCCAGCGTGGTCAGCAGCGCATAGCGAAGCGCCTGCTCCGGCCTGGCCATGGCCATGGGCGCCAGCATCACGTCCGGGGGAATGGGGAAGAAAGAGGACTCGGCAAAGCTGAGGCCACCTAGAAACCAAGGGGCACGGCGGTGGCGGGCCCAGCGCATCGCCCGTAGATAGAGAGGGGAGAACAGCTTCATGTCACACTTAGTACTCTTTCAAGGTAATAAATTAGGATTCAGCGTCCCTGTGGTGCTCCGCTGCGGCATTGCAGCGCTTGACGAGGGAACAACCATTGCCTGCGCACTGCGCCTTGCCGCGAAACACCACAGGGACGCTGAATCCTAATTTATTATTAACCCCGCACCAGGGGCACGAACCTGACCAGATCCAGCGTCTCGCAATAGCACTCGTCGCCGTGCCGCGTCACCCGTACCAGCTCCTGCTTGCCATTTTCGCCCCCCACCGGAATTACCATCCTTCCCCCTTCCGCCAGCTGCAACAGCAGCTGTTCCGGGATCTCCTCGGCGGCGGCGGTTACCAGGATACCGTCATACGGAGCAGCCTGCGCCCAGCCCGCGCTGCCGTCCCCCGGTTTCAGATGGGTATTGTACAGGCCCAGCCCCCGCAACCTAGCGCGCGCCTGGCGCAGCAACGGGGTGATGCGCTCCACGCTGTATACCTGCTCCACCAGGCTGGCCAGAACCGCTGTCTGGTAGCCGCATCCGGTACCTATCTCCAGCACCTTGGCACAACTCCTCCCCCCCAGCAACGCCTCGGTCATGCGCGCCACTACGTAGGGCTGCGATATGGTCTGGCCGTGGCCGATGGGGAGCGCGGTATCCTCGTAGGCGCGGCTGGCCAGGGCCTCGTCCACGAACAGGTGGCGCGGTACCGAGCGCAACGCCGCCAGCACCGCGGGATCGCTGATGCCCCGCTCCTGCAGGCGCTGCACCAGCCGGTTGCGGGTGCGCTGCGAGGTCATGCCGATACCGTCGGGGAACTGGCCGCTCATGGGATCTTCTCCACCCAGCGGGAGAGCTTGTCCAGCGCCTGGTAGCAGGTGAGATCCACCTGCAGCGGGGTGATGGAGACCCGCCGGTTGCGGATGGCGTGGAAATCGGTCCCGGGTCCGGAGTCCTGCTCCTCGCCCGGCGGTCCCACCCAGTAGATCTCCCGCCCCCTGGGATCCGTGCCGCGCACCATGGGCTCCGCCTTGTGGCGGTGTCCCAGCCGGGTTACCTCGAACCCCGCGATCTCCTCCCACGGAACATCCGGCACGTTTACGTTCAGTATGGTATCGGCCGGAAGCGGGTCGCTGCGCAGCCGGTGTACCATCTTCAGCGTTACCCTGGCGGCGGTTTGGTAGTGGTTGAACTCCCGTCCCACGAGCGACACCGCCATCGCCGGCAGCCCCAGGAACCGTCCCTCGGTGGCGGCCGCCACGGTGCCGGAGTAGAGCACGTCGTCACCCAGGTTGGCCCCCGCGTTGATCCCTGACACCACCATGTCATGCTCCTCATCCAGCATCCCGGTGATGGCCAGGTGCACGCAGTCGGTGGGTGTGCCCTCCACCCGGTAGAAGCCGTTCTCCTGGCGGTGAACGCGCAAAGGGTTGTCGAGAGTGAGGGAGTTGCTTGCGCCGCTGCGATCCCGGTCCGGCGCCACTACCGTGACCCGGCCCAGCTCTTCCAGGGCCCGCGCCAGCACCATGATCCCTGGCGCATGGCAGCCGTCGTCGTTACTGAGCAGAATCTTCATTTCCGGCGCGAAATTCCTACAGCCGCGGCACCAGCTCCACCAGCAGGCGGCAGACCTTCTCCATGCCACTCTCCAGATGCTGCCGGATGAGATCCATCGAGATGGTCTCACCCTCCCGGCCGCGCCCCGCCGCCATGTTGGCCACTACCGCGCAGGCGGCATAGCTCAGCCCCAGTTCACGGGCCAGGGCCGCCTCCGGCATGCCGGTCATGCCCACCATGTGGCAGCCGTCCCGCTCGAGGCGGTCGATCTCCGCCGCAGTCTCCAGACGCGGGCCCTGGGTGGCGCCGTAGGTCCCGCTATTCACGGTATGCAGACCGGCGACCCGCGCCGCCTCTATCAGCAGGCTGCGCAGCTCCTCGCTGTAGGGGCGGGTGAAATCCACATGCACCACGCTGCTGAGCCCGTCCTCGAAAAAGGTGTTGATGCGCGACCAGGTGTAGTCGATGATCTGGTCCGGAAACACCAGGCAGCCGGGGGTGAGGCTGTCGTCGATACCACCCACGGCGTTGACGGCGATCACGCTCCGCACCCCGATACTGTGCAGCGCCCAGATGTTGGCCCGGTAGTTTATCCTGTGGGGCGGGATGGTGTGCCCCGAGCCGTGACGGGGCAGGAACACCACGCCGTGCCCCTGCAGCCGGCCGTGAACCAGGGGCCCCGAGGGCTCCCCATAGGGGGTGTTGACCACCTCGCGACGCACGATCTCCAGGCCATTCAGGGAGGTGAGGCCGGTACCTCCTATGATCGCGGTTTCACTCATCATCTCCCTCCCCGAGTGCATAGATGGCGGGCAGATTTCTCAGATAGCCTTGGTAATCCATGCCGAATCCGAACACGTAGCGATCCTCCACCTCCAGTCCCAGGAAATCGGCCCTGATCCCGGGCGCCTTGCGCCCGTGCCTCTTCTCCACCAGCGCCGCCAGATGGACCTCGCTGGCCCCCTGCTCCCGGCAGTACTCCAGGATGGCGGCCAGGGTGTGCCCCTCGTCCAGGATGTCGTCCACCACCAGCACCGCGCGCCCGGCCAGAGGCAGGGCCGGCCGGGCCAACCAGCGGATCTCCCCGCCACTGGTGGCGCCACGGTAGCGAGTGGCGTGCAGATAGTCCAGCTGCAGCGGAAACCGCAGGCGGGTCAGCAGATGTCCCGTGGTAACGATCCCGCCGGTCATCACGCACAGCAGGATGGGGTTCTTCCCCGCCAGCGCGGTGGCGATCCCGGCCGCCATGCGATCCAGGGCCGCGTTCACCGCATCGCTCCGGTAGAGACATTCGGCCCGCTCCAGGGCCGCCTCGGCCTGTTGGGGTGAGATGGACATCAGTAGGTAAAGGTGACGGTGTTGTCGTCCATCGCCTCGCTGATCATGTAGGCGCTGCCCACGGTCTCGGTTATCTCCGGGATCAGATCCTCGCCCCACAGCTCCACGGTGGTGGTGCACACCTTGAATACGGCGCCCGCCTCAACCGCCTCCTTCATCACGTCATATACCGTCTTGCTGCTGCCCGGCTGGAGCGTCAGCCGCTCCGCCACTCCCTTTTTCGCCAGCTCTCCGGAGCGGCCGGTGAGCACCACCTCCACGTCATACTCCATGGCCGCCGCCACCCCCGCCTGGAAGAACGGCACACCCAGTTCACTGGGATTGGCCGGGTCGGTGTTTGCCAGAATTATCAAAAGCTTGTCTGCCATCAGAGCCTATCTCCCCAGATTCAGGAAACCATGCCTCGCAGAAACAGCGGCAGCTGGGCATCGATCCTCTGCACCGCGCGCACCCCCTCCTCTATAGCCTCGTCGGCACGGTGAAAATCCATCAGACCGATCCCCTCCACCACCGGCGTAATCAGCAGGTTGGGCGGCTCGCCCGCCATGCGACTGCGGCTGATGCGCATCTGCATGATGTGGATACTACCGGACACCACCTCGAATATCGAGGGTTCATCCCTCCCCTCTCCCGCCAGCCTCTGCTTCACCGCCCCCTCCCACATGCGGGCGGTTATCTCGCGCGCGCTGGCCAGCCAGGAGTCCTCCCCGCCCCTCTCCTCCCGCTCCTCGCTCCCGGCCGGAATGCTGCGCTGGGCGAACAGATCCACCGCGATCACCAGCTCGGCGCCCATCGCCCGGCAGAGGGAGACCGGAACCGGATTGACCAGGCCACCATCCACCAGCCAGTGCCCGTTGTGATAGACCGGCGTGAACAAACCCGGCAGCGACGCCGAGGCGCGTACCGCATCCAGCACCGCGCCCTCGCGCAGCCACACCTCCAGTCCGTTGGTCAGGTTGGTGGCGACCGCTCCGAAGGGCAGCTGCAGCTGCTCGATGCGCTCCACCCGGTAGTGGCGGCGCAGCTGCTCGAACACCTTTCTGCCCTGAATCACGCCCCCCTTGCTCAGGGTCACATCCAGGAACCCCACCACATCCTGCCACTTGAGGCGGCGCACCCACTCCTCCAGGTGCGCCAGCTGCCCCGCCGCATGGGCCGCCCCCACCAGGGCGCCGATGGAGGTGCCGCACACGATGTCCGCCTCGATACCGCGCTCGCGCAGGGCGTTGATGACGCCGATGTGCGCCCAGCCGCGCGCCGCGCCCCCTCCCAGGGCCAGGGCGATGGTGGGCCGGCGCGTCACGGGGCGGTTCGCCACGGCTGCGGCATGGTGCCCTCATCTTGCGCGATATGCAAGGTGCGGGTGGGAAACGCCACCTCGGCGCCGTGCTCGCTGATTATGTGGTAGATGCGCAGCAGCACATCCTCCTTGACCCGGTGGTACTCGCTCCAGTCGGTGGTGCGGGTGAAAGTATAGATGAAAAAGTCCAGCGAGGAGGGGCCGAAGGTGTTGAAGTTGACCATCAGCGTCTGCTCCTGATCGATCTCCGGGTGGTGCTGCAGCATGTGGCGCACCGCCGCCAGGATCTGCTCCATCCTGCCGGCGTCGTCGTAGCGGATCCCGATGGTCTCCTTGATACGCCGGTGGGTCATGCGCGAGGGGTTCTCCACCGCGATGGAGGTGAAGGTGGCGTTGGGGATGTAGAGGGGCCGCTTGTCGAAGGTGCGGATGCGGGTGAGGCGCCAGCCGATCTCCTCCACGGTGCCCTCGATCTCCCGATCCGGGGAGCGCACCCAGTCACCCACCGCGAAGGGGCGGTCCAGATAGATCATCAGGCCACCGAAAAAGTTGGCCAGCAGATCCTTGGCGGCGAAGCCCACCGCGATCCCGCCGATGCCGCCGAAGGCCAGCACACCGGAGATGCTGTATCCCAGGGTCTGCAGGATGACCAGGGTGGCGGTGATGATCACGGAGATGCGCAGTAGCTTGCCGACCGCGTCCAGGGTGGTGCGATCCAGCTCCCGGCCGCGCCGCTCGGCGCTGATCAGCATGTTCTGCTGCACCTGGCTCACCAACCGCACCAGGAACCACGCCAGCAGCACGATTACGCCGATGTCCCGCAGGGGACCCACGGCGTCAAACAGGGGGGCGCGGGTCTGGCGTCCCACGATGTGCGCGGCGAAGGCGATCCCCTGCAGCCAGATGAACATGCGCAGCGGTCTGCCCAGGGCCTCCACCAGGGCGTCGTCCCAGATGTTGTCGGTGCTCTGGAACAGGCGGTGCAAGCGCTTGAGGAAGCGCTTCACCAGGAAGGCGAGCAGCAGCGCCGCGAACACCACCACGAACGCCTGCACGATCCATGAGGTATCCGCCGGAAGCCGCCCCAGCAGCCCGGTTATGTACTGGATGTCCAACAGGCTGTTCACGGCGGCGCTACAGGGGCAGTTGCGCCGTGTCGTCGTTCAGGCGGGCCACCCTCTCCACCGCCTGGCGCCAGCGGGGGTCCGCCGGCAGCTCCCCGCGGCGCGGACGCTGACGGCCGTGCATGCGCGCCAGGCGCAGGTGAACCACGGGGCTCTCCTGCCAAGCGATGCCGTCCACCACCCGCCGGATCTCCCGGGGGTTGTTGCACAGCAGAATCATGTCGCAACCGGCGGCCAGCGCCGCCTCCGCCCGCTCCACCATGTCGCCGGCGACGCTGGCGCCGGCCATGCCCAGATCGTCGCTGAATACCGCCCCCTGAAACCCCAGCCGGCCGCGCAATACGTCGCCAATCCAGAAAGAGGAGAAGGTGGCTGGCTGCCGGTCCACCTTTTCATAAATGACGTGGGCGGTCATCACCGCCGCCAGGCCATGCCCCACCATGCGCTCGAAGGGAACCACGTCCTGCATCATGATCTCCTCGAAAGTGCGCTCGTCGCGCGGAACCGCCACGTGGGAGTCGGC
>DRMK01000269.1 GCA_011322575.1 Gammaproteobacteria bacterium | reverse complement strand
CGTTCTCCTCAGTTCTTGATGCCGACCGGATTGAGTTGTACTTCGCGCTCCGGCGTCAGCGGCCGCTCCAGCCAGTCGATATCCCTGTCCTCAATCTTGTGGATGATCACATGCTCGTCCCGCTGGCATCCAATCGTTCCGTAGTAGTTGAAGAAGTAGGAGAGCTGGGCATAGCCACCGATCATGTGGGTCGGTTTTACGATGATCTTGGTCACGCTGTTCAGGATGCCGCCCCGTTTGCCGGTAGTGTTGGATCCGGGTACGTTGACGTTTTTCTCCTGGGCGTGATACATCAGCGCCATACCCCGCGGGACACGCTGGCTGACCACCACACGGGCCACCGTGGCGCCGTTGGTGTTGACCGCCTCCACCCAGTCGTTGTCCTGCAGGCCGATGCTCCTGGCATCCTCCTCGGAGACCCAGATGTAGGGTCCGCCGCGGAACAGGGTGAGCATGCGCAGGTTGTCCTGGTAGGTGGAGTGAATTCCCCACTTGGAGTGCGGCGTGATCCAGTTGAGCACCACATGTTTCTTGCCCTTGAGCTTTTTCTCCAGCTGCTCCGGCAGATCGTGGTGCGCCTTCATGTCGATGGGTGGCCGGTAGGCGCAAAACCCTTCGCCGAAGTCCAGCATCCACTCGTGATCTTGGTAGAACTGCGCGCGTCCCGTAAGAGTGCGGAACGGAATGTGCTCATGGATGTTGGTATATCCCGCGTTGTAGCTTACCTTCTCGGACTCGATGCCGGACCAGGTGGGCGCGGTAATGATCTTCCTGGGTTGCGCCTGCAGATCGCTGAAGGTGATCTTCTCCTCGTGACGTCCCTCGTAGAGATGGCTGTGATCCACCCCGGTCTTTTTGGACAGGGCCTGCCACGACTTGTGGGCCACCTCGCCGTTGGTCTCGGGCGCCATGCGCATCACCGCGTCGCATACGCCGATGTCCTCTTCCAGCGAGGGCATGCCCTGGCTGATCCCTTCGTCCTGGATCACGCCGTTGAGCTCCTTCAGCTCCTCGTACTCCTGCTCGGTGTTCCACTCGAGCCCCTTGACCCCGTTGCCCACGTTGACCATCAGCGGCCCCAGCGCGCAATACTTCCGGTAGGTGTCGGGATAGCTGCGCTCGATCACCTTCAGGATCGGCATGGTCTTGCCCGGTACGGGTTCGCACTCGCCCTTCTTCCAGTCCTTGACCTCGCCCAGTGGCTGGGCCAGCGCCATCGGGGTGTCGTGCAGCATGGGCAGCGCCACCACATCCTTGCGGGTTCCCAGATGGGTCTCGGCCAACTCGGAGAACCGCTTGGCGATGGAGCGGAAAATCTGCCAGTCCGACTTGGATTCCCAGGCGGGATCCACGGCCGCATCCAGCGGGTGGATGAAAGGGTGCATGTCGGTAGTGTTGATGTCACACTTCTCGTACCATGTGGCGGTGGGCAGGACTATGTCCGAATATGCGCCAGTGGAGTTGAGGCGGAAGTTGATATCTACCATAAGATCCAGCTTGCCCACCGGCGACTCCTCGCGCCACTTGATCTCCTTGGAGCGTTTGCCTTCCACTCCCTCCTGCATGACGCCGTTCTGCGCGCCCACCAGGTGCTTGAGGAAGTATTCGTGCCCCTTGGCGGAGCAGCCCAGCAGGTTGGCGCGCCAGACGAACAGGTTGCGCGGGAAGTTCTCCGGTGCGTCTATGTCTTCTGACGCGAACGCCAGCTGCCCCCCTTTGAGCTGCTCGATCATGTGCTTGACCACGCCACCCTCATCCTTGGCGCCAGCCTTCTCGGCGTCGGCGACGATCTCCAGCGGATTCCTGTTGAAATGGGGCGCCGAGGGGAGCCAGCCGAGACGCTGGGAGACCACGTTGTAGTCCACCAGCTGGTACCCCTTGTACTTGCCCTTGGCGGTGGCGGCCATCATGTCCTCCGCCTCCACCTTCTCGTAGCGCCACTGATCGGTGTGCAGGTACCAGTAGGAGGTGCTGTTCATGTGGCGCGGCGGACGGTGCCAGTCGAGAGCGAAGGCGATGGGCGCCCAGCCGGCCTGGGGCCGCAGCTTCTCCTGGCCAACGTAGTGGGCCCAGCCGCCGCCGGACTGGCCCACGCAGCCACAGATGTGCAGCAGGTTCATGATGCCGCGGTAGTGCATGTCGTTGTGGTACCAGTGGTTGATGGCGGCGCCGAGGATGACCATGGATTTGCCCCTGGTTTTGGAGGCGTTCTCCGCAAACTCGTAGCCGGTGCGAATCAGATCGGCCCGTTTTACCCCGGTGATCTTCTCCGCCCATGCCGGGGTGTAGGGAACCGACTCGTCGTCGTAGGAGGTGGCCAGGTTGTCTCCCAGTCCCCGGTCTATGCCATACTGGGCCACCTGCAGGTCAAATACCGAGGCCACGAGGGCGGTGTCGCCGCCGGCCAGCTTCAGCTTGCGCACCGGGATTTTGCGGACCAGCAGATCACCCTCGTCAGGCGTAAAGTGGGGGAAGGCCACATCCACCACATCGTCACTGTGGCCCAGGCAGGAGAGTTCGGCATCGATTTCCGCCTGTTTCTGTCCGGCCTTCTGCAGCAGGTTCCACTTTCCCTCTTCGCCCCAGCGGAATCCGACCGAGCCGTTGGGGCAGACGAAGCTCTTGCTGTTGCTGTCATAGACGATGGTCTTCCACTCCGGGTTGTTCTTTTCGTCCAGGCTGCCGTCGAAGTCGGAGGCGCGCAGATAGCGATCCGTCACGTAGCGATCCCCGTCCTTGCGCAGTATCACCTGCATGGGGAAGTCGGTATAGGTCTTGGCATACTCGGTGAAGTAGGGATCCTGCTTGTCGATATGGAACTCCTTCAGGGCTACATGCCCCATCGCCATGAAGGCGGCCGAGTCGGTGCCCTGTTTGACCGGCATCCAGAGATCGGCGAATTTGACATACTCCGCGTAGTCCGGCGCCATGGAGACCACCTTGGTGCCGTTGTAGCGCGCCTCGATGGCGAAATGGGCGTCCGGCGTCCGGGTCATGGGCAGATTGGCGCCACAGACGATGAGATACTTGGAGTTGTACCAGTCGGCCGATTCCGGCACGTCGGTCTGCTCGCCCCACACCTGCGGCGACGCGGGCGGCAGATCGCAGTACCAGTCGTAGAAAGAACCGCAGGCGCCGCCGATCAGCGACAGGTAGCGGGAGCCGGCCGCGTAGCTGATCATGGACATGGCCGGAATGGGGGAGAAGCCGTAGATCCTGTCCGGCCCCCACTTCTTGACCGTATAAACGTTGGCCGCGGCGATGATTTCGGTAACCTCGTCCCAGGTGCTGCGCACGAAGCCTCCCAGGCCGCGCACTGCGGTGTAGCGCTTGCGCTTCTCCGGATCCGACTGGATCGCCTCCCACGCCTCCACCGGATCCTTGCCGCTGGCGCGCTCCTGGCGGTAGAGATCCACCAGGCGGCCGCGGATCAGCGGATATTTGATACGGTGCGGGCTGTAGAGATACCAGGAGAAGCTGGCTCCGCGCTGGCATCCCCGGGGTTCGTGGTTGGGCATGTCGGTACGGGTGCGCGGGTAGTCGGTCTGCTGCATCTCGTAAGCCACCAGACCGTTCTTGACATGGATCTTCCAGGAGCAGCCGCCGGTACAGTTGACTCCATGGGTCGAGCGCACCACCTTGTCGAAGCGCCAGCGCCCCCGGTAGGCATCCTCCCAGCCACGATCATCATCGGTGGTGATGCCGTGCCCGTCGGAAAATGTCTCCGGGGTCTTCTTGAAGTATTTCAACCGGTCGAGAAAATGACTCATTGTTGATTCTCCTGATTAGCAGAACTGTCTCGTGTCAGTTTGGTGAAGCGAGGTGGGCCAAACCACCACGCAGAGTAGGTGGTTTGGCCCAATCATAGCAAGCCTGTGCTCTGGTGTCAGGGGTTGTCATACTCCCTCTTCGGTCCGAGGTAGTACCACCAGTTCAGCACCAGGCAAACGAAGTAGAAGACGGCGAATCCATACAGCGCGTCCTCCGGCGTCGCCGCCTTGATCTGCTCGCCGAACACCTTGGGGATTATGAAGGCGCCATAGGCCGCCACCGCCGAGGTCCATCCCAGCACCGGCCCGGCCTGCTCCTTGTCGAACACTATGGCGATAGTGCGGAAGGTGGAGCCGTTACCTATGCCGGTAGCCGCGAACAGAATCAGAAACAGTATGAAGAAAGGCGCAAAGTACTCCTCCGGCGTTTCCGACTGATAGGCCGCCTTGAGGAAGTAGGCCACGCCCAGGGCGCAGGCTATCATGACGATGGCCACGATCTGCGTGACCTTGGCGCCTCCCACCTTGTCCGATATCCAGCCTCCCACCGGGCGGATGAGAGCGCCGATGAACGGTCCCATCCAGGCGTACATCAGGGCGGAGGGCCCGTTGGGATTCGGGGTGTTGTGGGTCATGACCCCGTCCACCACTATGTGCTGGAATCCGAACACCACCTTGATGGCCAGGGCGAAACCGGCAGAGTAGCCGATGAAGCTGCCGAAGGTCATGGTGTAGATGATGCTCATGATCCAGGTGTGCTTGTGGTTGAAGATACGGTAGCTGCGCTCCAGTATGGGCTTTACCTCACCGGGGATCATTTTGAGCAGGAGCACGGTGGCCGCGATGATGGCCGCGATCACCGGCCATTTCGCCCAGCCGGGCGCGCCCAGGCCCACCGGAGAGGGGAGGATGATGTAGAGTCCCACGGCTGCGGTGAAAAAGCCCACCGCCAGCATGCCGGTAATCTTGAGGGCGCTGTTGAAGAATGAGCCGATGTGCGGCGACACGTGCTCGGTGCGAATGTTGTTCATCCCGAAATAGCCGATGATGGTCAGCGGGATGAGGGCCACCAGCCAGACGAACCCGGCGTTGTGAATCCAGGTCTCGGAGCCGGCCGGGATCTTTCCGATCAGCGTGCCCGATGTATTCTCCAGGATCATCGGCGCGCCACCGAAGATGCCCACCGTCATCACCAGGGGGATCACGATCTGCATGGTGGTCACCCCGGCGTTGCCGAGGCCGGCATTCAGACCCAGCGACAACCCTTGCATGCGCTTCGGAAAGAAGAAGCTGATGTTGGACATGGAGGAGGCGAAGTTACCGCCCCCGATTCCGGAGAGAAATGCCAGGATCTGGAACACCCACAGGGGCGTATCCTTGCTCTGCAGCGCCAGCCCCGCGCCCAGGGCCGGCAGCATCAGCAGCGCGGTAGTGTAAACGATGGTGTTGCGCCCTCCCGCGATACGGATGAAGAAGCTGTTGGGGATGCGCAGCGTGGCACCCGTCAGCCCCGCGATTGCCGCCAGGGTAAATAGTTCCGGCTTGGAGAAGGGGAACCCCAGATTTATCATCTGCACCGTGATGATGCCCCAGTAGAGCCACACTGCAAACGCGCACAGCAGGCTGGGGATGGAAATCCACAGATTGCGGTTAGCAATCCTCTTGCCCTCTGTTTCCCAGAACTCGTTGTCCTCGGGATCCCATTTGGTTAGATCTGACATGACATGCTTCCTCTTCTTCTTCACCCAATTACAAAGAAATGCCGGAAAAACCGGCGGATCGGTATTTTTGTAAGGGGTAAGGAACCACGATCCGGGCCGCAATACAACGGCCCGAAAAACAGCCGGAAAGGGCCCTATACCCCCAAGGTAGTAGGGGCGGTAATTTTGGTAACTGCTTGGATATACGGGGTTTTTGTTTCAGCTTTCGGCCCTTGGGAAGAAGCCGGAACT
>DRMK01000268.1 GCA_011322575.1 Gammaproteobacteria bacterium | reverse complement strand
GGTTGGGGTTGCCTATTGAGAGACTACTTTAGCATCCCAATTTATAAAGTTGAAGGACTACTAGAATATCACTCCTGGACCGGTTTTCCGAATCCGCCCTCGAGCCACGCGCTGCGTCTGGCGCGTATTGTTTCGTTTGCTCCGTCTGACAGTATCAGCTGGCAGGTATCCATCGGTGCCTCCTGCAGGGTGAGCTCGAACTGGTGCAGTTCGTCGTTGCGGAAGGCGTGTACCGTTACCGTCTCCCCGGGGCGGTAGCAGTCCAGGAGCCGCTCCAGACCGGACGGCGTGACGCGCAGGTTGTCCAAGGCGCAGATCAGATCTCCGCTGGCAAGTCCGGCCGACCGGGCGGCGCCCCCATCGAACAGCGTGGCGAGGCGTACCATCCCCTCATGGCCGGTATATGTTGCGCCCAGCACCGTGCGGGTATGGCGCGGATCCCTGGTGGCCGTTCCGCCCTTGTCGTCAACGGAACAGGCGCGGCGCAAGGTGAACTCCACGCCGAAGCGGGGCAGCAGTTCCTCCAGAGGGAGATCCTCGGTGCCATACAGGTATCGGCTGAAAAACTCTTCCAGATCTGTTCCGGCAATGTCGGAGGCAAGCTTCTCTATGGCCCCTTCCGGCACCCCCCGGGGCTCCTCTCCAAAGCGTTTCCACAACTCTCTCATGAGATGGTCCAAGGATCTGCTCCCGTTGCTGGAGAGCCGTATGGTGAGATCCAGCGCCAAGGCCAGGAGTGCTCCCTTGGTGTAGTAGCTTACAATAGTATTGGGGGAGTTTTCGTCCTGGAGATAGAATCTGGTCCAGGCATCGAAGCTGGATTCCGCCAGCGACTGCTTGTGGCGGCCGCCGCAGCGCAGCAGGCGGGTGACGGTTTGGGCCAGCAGCTCCAGGGACTCCTGCGCGGAGATGATCCCGGTGCGGCACAGGGCCAGGTCGTCATAATATGAGGTGATCCCTTCGAAAGCCCACAACTGCCTGGTGTGGTTCTCCCTGGTCAGGTCGCAAGGGGAGAGGGCGGCGGGCGTAATCCGCTTTACGTTCCACAGATGGAAATACTCATGGCTGCAGAGGCCAAGGAGACGGCGGTACCCCTCGCTGGTTCCCGCCATTCCCCGCCGTGGCAGGTCGCCGCGGCTGCAGAGCAGGGCGGTGGAGCTGCGGTGCTCCAGGCCACCGTAGCCGTCACCGGTCACCATAACCAGGAAAAGGTAGCGCTCCATCCGCGGCAGTGCGCCGAACAGCTCCACATGTCGTTCGCAGATCTGCTGCAGATCGCGGCACAACCGCTCCAGGTCAGTGCGATGCCGGCCGGTTATCGCTACGTCGTGCGGGACACCGCCTGCTTCGAAAGTGGCCAGGGTAAACTCCCCCATCTCCACCGGGTGATCGATCAGCTCCTGATAATTTTGTGCCTGATAGGTGCCAAAGCGGTAGGGAGCGGCTCCCTTGCGCGGCAGCGTGGTTGCTATCCGCCAGTTGCCACGCACCTCTCCCGCCGGGGGGCGGATATCGACGATGCAGGGCGCGGTCTCTTTCCCGACAGGCAGCAGAAACAGGCTGGTGCCGTTGAAAAAGCCGTGCTGCTGATCCAGGTGGGCGCTGCGTACCGACAGCTCCCAGGCGTATACCTGGTAGCGCAGGGTCAGGGGCCCATCGCAGGGCGCGCATTGCCAGGTGTGCTTGTCCAGCTTGACCAGCTCCATCCGCCGGCCGCCGGAGCAGGCCTCTATCTGCACGATGTTTCTGGCAAACTCACGGATCTTGTAGCTGCCCGGGATCCAGGCGGGCATGAGAAAGCGCTGCCCGGCAGGAGAGGGATCCTGTACCGTGCAGCTTGCCTCGAACAGGTGGGCCGCGGGATCCGCCGCCATCACCGAGTAGAGGATCGGGGTGGTGGATGCGGTGCCCATCAGCGTGATTCGTAGCAGTGCCTCTCCGCCTTGTAGTTGCGCAGCAGATGGATGCGCGCGGCAATGGCCTCGATGCGCTTGCGCTGTTCCGGCTTGTCCAGCAGCTCGTTCTTGAGTATGTGGAGATAGGCGGGGGTGAAGGCGAACGTCCCCACCGTTGCAGCCGCCACATTGCTCTCGTCTGAGGTGAAATCCCGGGGGGCCAGCTGCTGGGCCTGCACATAGAGCCGCTGGATGCTGACATCCAGCTGGCGGCAAGAGAGCTTGTCGTCACCTTTCCGGTGGAGGGGGATGGTTTCCGCGGCGGGTTTGGTCGGTCCGCCCTGGCTGCATGCCGCGGCTAACAGGAAGATCCCGGCGGCCAGGGTGGCGGCAAGTAGAGGGCGTCGCATGGCGCCGCTCAACTTTTGCCAGTTCCCTTTTTTCCCTCAGTGCTCTGCTTCTGCTCCACCTTGCTGGAGATCGGGTTGCCTGTTTCGGCCTGTTTCGGCTTTTTGTCCTGCTGTCCGGTCCCGGTTGCGGCAGCTGGTTTCTCCTTATCAGGTGTCTTCTCTTCGGTCTTCTCGCTGGCTGGTTTGCGTTTGCCATGCTGTTTCCCGGTGCCAGGTTGCGGTACTTCGGACCGCTCCGGCCGGGACGCCTTGGCCTTGGTACCGGGCTGTTCAGGGATGCTCTTTTCGGCTACATGGGTATCCTCGTTGGCCTCGTATATCAGACGCTCTATGGTGGAAGAGGTGATCATCCGTCCGGTGTCCGTGCTGGCCAGCGTATGCGCCCCCTGCGCCAAATGTTCATATACTTTCCTGTACCTCCGGGTCATGTCCCTGTAACTGTTGGTCAGGTCTCCCACCAGTTCTGCGGTTTTTTCAAAGTGCTGGTTGACCCGGTTGCGGTATTCCTCCGCTTCCTGCCTGGCGTTCTGCAGCTCCGACTCGAATTCCGTACTCCGCCTGGCATCTTTTGCTCTCGATGCTCGCCCCGCCAGAAAGCCGGCGATGAAACCTGCCAGCAGACCAATCACCCCCGTCAATACCCCATTCATCCGTTTCCCCCTTATCAAATAACATCTTCGAACAGAACGCTGGATAGGTAGCGCTCTCCAGAATCCGGAAGTACCACCACCATGGTTTTTCCCGCAAACTCCGGCAGGTCGGCCAGGCGTGATGCTGCCGCCATGGCGGCTCCACTGGAGATGCCGGACAGGATCCCCTCTTCCCTGGCCAACCGGCGGGCATATTCGATGGCCTCTCCATCATCCACCTGTTCCACCCTGTCCACCACCGAGAGGTCCAGCGTATCCGGGATGAAACCCGCCCCGATCCCCTGGATCTTGTGAGGCCCCGGTTGCAGCTCCTCACCCGCCAGTTTCTGCGAGATCACGGGACTTGCCGACGGCTCTACCGCCACAGAGGTAATCTTCCTGCCCAGATTTGCGCGCTTGAGAAAGCGGGAGACACCTGTGATGGTTCCGCCGGTACCGACGCTCGCCACCAGTACGTCCACCTCTCCATCCGTAGCTTTCCAGATCTCCGGACCGGTGGTCAGTTCGTGGATGGCCGGATTAGCCGGATTCCTGAACTGCTGTGGCATGAACCAGCGTGCAGTATCCTCCGCAGCGATCTCCTCCGCCCTGGCGATGGCGCCGGGCATGCCTTTGGCACCCTCAGTCAGTATCAGGTTGGCCCCAAGCGCCTTGAGTACCTTGCGTCGCTCCAGACTCATGGTATCCGGCATGGTGAGAGTGACGCCGTAGCCACGCGAGGTGGCCACGAAAGCCAGCGCGATGCCGGTATTGCCGCTTGTGGGCTCGATTATCTCCATCCCCGGTTTTAGCAGTCCGCGTTTCTCGGCATCCCAGATCATGGCGGCGCCGATGCGGCATTTCACCGAATAGGACGGGTTGCGCCCCTCGATCTTGGCCAGTACCCTCGTTCTGGCTGGATCCACGATACGGTTGATTTGCACCAGCGGTGTGTTGCCGATGGAGAGGGAGTTGTCTCTGAAGTAGTCCATTGAGCATGTGACCATTGGTGGCGGATTATTGCTAATACTTTACCGCCCGTACCCCACCGGAGGCAACGGGTCGATAGGATTTGTTCCGTTATTGTTTTACACTGCCAGAATGGAGTTCCCTGACATTGAATCGCTCGTGGGAGATACCCCGCTGGTTCGTCTGCAGCGCTTGGTGAGCGCGGAGGACAGCAGCGTGCTGGTAAAACTGGAGGGTAACAACCCGGCAGGTTCGGTCAAGGATCGGCCGGCCATGAACATGATCCGGCGCGCCGAACAGCGTGGCGAGATTCGCCCTGGCGATACCCTGATTGAGGCCACCAGCGGCAACACCGGTATCGCGCTAGCCTTGGCCGCTGCCGTCAAGGGATACCGCATGGTGCTTGTCATGCCCGACAGCATGAGCATGGAGCGCCGTGCCGCGATGCAGGCCTACGGGGCGGAGATCGTGCTGGTTTCCGCCGAGGAGGGGATGGAGGGAGCACGCGATCTTGCCGAGAAGATGGAGGCGGAGGGGCGCGGCCGGGTACTCAACCAGTTCGCCAACCCGGACAATCCGCGAGCCCACTATGAATCCACGGGGCCCGAGATCTGGCGCGACACCGCCGGCCGGATCACCCACTTCGTCAGCGCCATGGGCACCACCGGAACCATAATGGGGGTATCGCGCTATCTCAAGGAGCGCAACCCGGCCATCCAGATCGTCGGGGTGCAGCCGGCCGAAGGGGCCAGCATCCCCGGAATCCGCCGCTGGCCACCCGCCTACCTGCCGCAAATCTATGATCCCAGCCGGGTGGACAGGATCCTGGACGTGACCCAGGAGGAGGCGGAGCGTACCACCCGGGAGCTGGCCCGGAGGGAGGGGATCTTCGCCGGAGTATCCTCTGGAGGGGCCGTGGCCGCCGCGCTGCGGCTCGCCGAGGAGCTGGAGGGCGCCGTCATCGTGACCATAGTCTGTGATCGCGGGGACCGCTACCTCTCCACCGGCGTATTCGGCTGAGGGCGGGCGGAGTGGCGCGCGGACGGAAACGGCTGCCGGCCGGGCCACGGGAGGCCCGTATCGAGTCTCTCTCCCATGATGGCAGGGGCGTGGCCCGGATTGCCGGCAAGGTGACTTTTATCGACGGTGCCCTGCCTGGCGAGCTGGTTACCTTCCGCTATACCGGCCGGCGCCGCAGCCGGGACGAGGGGAGCGTGCTGGAGATCCTGCAGGCCGCCCCGGAACGGGTGGCTCCCCGCTGCGACAGCTTTGGACGGTGTGGCGGCTGCTCCCTGCAGCATCTGGATCCGGCGGCGCAGATCGAGGCCAAGCAGCGGCTGCTCCTGGAGCAGCTGCGGCGCATCGGCGCGGTGGAGGCGCAGCGGCTCCTGCCGCCCCTGACCGGGCCGCTCTGGGGTTACCGGCACAAGGCGCGCCTGGGTGCGCGGTTCGTCAAGGGCAAAGGCCGGGTGCTGGTGGGGTTTCGTGAGAGGCACAGCGGCTACATCGTGGATATGCAGCGCTGCGAGATTCTGCATCCAGCCATTGGCGGACGCATGACGGAGCTGGCGGAGCTGGTGCAGTCGCTGCGGATCTGCCGCTCGGTGCCCCAACTGGAGGTGGCGGTCGGCGACGGGGTGGCGGCGCTGGTGTTCCGCCACCTGGAGGAGCTGGACCCCGGCGACCGCGCCCTGCTGGAGGATTTCGGGCGGCGTACCGGGCTGCACATCTATCTCCAGCCCGGGGGCCCCGATTCGGTACATCTGCTGTGGCCGGAGAGGTCGCAGCTGGGCTACCGGCTGCCGGAGTTCGATCTGGAGCTGCTCTTTCTGCCCACCGATTTCACCCAGGTGAACGAAGCGCTGAACCGCAAGATGGTGCGTCAGGCGCTGGAGCTGCTCGACTGCGGCCCTAGGCAGCGGGTTCTGGATCTGTTTTGCGGGATCGGGAACTTCTCCCTTCCCCTGGCACGAATGGCAGGAGAGGTGGTGGGTGTGGAGGGCGATGCCGCCCTGGTACAGCGGGCGCGCGACAATGCCAGGCGCAACGGGTTGCACAACGTGGAGTTTCACGTGGCCGATCTGGCGCAGGAGATCGATTGCTACAGCTGGGCC
>DRMK01000267.1 GCA_011322575.1 Gammaproteobacteria bacterium | reverse complement strand
TGCGGATATTGCTGCGATGGCGCCAGATCAGGAGCGCGCACAGCAGAATGGTCATGATGAGAAAGGGGAGTGAGTGGCTGAACAGCGCAACCCACGCCGGGGCCAGCAGCGCGGCGCACAGGGCCGAGAGAGAGGAGTAGCGGCTGATGGCCGCTACCGCAAGCCAGGTGAGGAGCGCTGCCAACCCTGCTGGCCAGGATATTCCCAGCAGCACCCCAAGGCCGGTGGCGACCCCCTTGCCCCCCCTGAAACCGAAGAACAGCGGATAGAGGTGGCCCAGAAAGGCCGCCATCCCCATGGCGGCGACCACTCCGTCACCAACTCCCGCGAGCCGCCCGGCGAGCACCGCGACGAGCCCTTTCAGCATGTCTCCCAGAAGGGTGATGGCGGCCGCCCCCCTGCCGCCGATGCGCAGCACGTTGGTGGCGCCCGGATTGCCGGATCCCCGGGTGCGCGGGTCGGGCAGTCCCAGCGCCCTGCTGGCCACCACGGCGGTGGAGAGGGAGCCGAGCAGGTAGGCGGCCACGATCAGCGCGCCGTTCAGCATCTCCGTTTTCCGCCCCGGAAATGGTTACGCAATATCATATGGACAGCGTACCCAATTGATGGGATATTTGCCACATGGATATCATCTATCTGCGTGATCTGCGTATAGAAACGGTAATAGGCATCTTCGACTGGGAGCGCCGTATCAAGCAGGTGGTCAGCCTGGATCTGGAGATGGCTGCCGACATCCGCAGGGCGGCGGCGGCCGATCGCATCGGAGAGACCCTGGACTACAAGGCGGTAGCCAAGCGGTTGATCGAGTTCGTGGGCTCCAGCGAGTTTCAGCTGGTGGAGACCTTGGCGGAGCGGGTGGCGGAGCTGGTGCGGGAGGAGTTTGGCGTGCGCTGGCTGCGGCTGCGCATCGACAAAAGAGGTGCATTGCGTGACTGCCGGGAGGTGGGGGTAGTCATAGAGCGTGGCCAGAGGGAGTAGCATGGCCCGGATCTACGTCGGGGTAGGGAGCAACGTGGATCGTCTCGACAATATCCGCAGCGGAATCTCTTCCCTGCGGGCGGAGTTTGGGGATCTGCAGCTCTCCCGTATCTACGACAGCGCTGCGGTTGGCTTCCGGGGGGCCAATTTCCTGAATCTGGTGGCGGGGTTCGACAGCTGCAGGACGGTGCGGGAGGTGGTGGCCATCCTGCGTGGTATCGAGGCGCGCCACGGTCGCAGGAGGGGCGGGACGCGCTTCGGCCCGCGCACCCTGGATCTGGATCTGCTGCTGTACGACGATCTGGTCCTGGAGGAAGAGGGGATCCGCATCCCGCGGGAGGAGATCACCGCCTACGCCTTCATCCTGCGCCCTCTGGCGGAGATCGACCCGACCCGGCTGCACCCCCTGGAGGGACGCCCTCTGGGGGAGCTGTGGCGGGAGTTCAGGCATGCCGGGCAGCGCCTGGTGGAGGTTGATGTTGCGCTGTAACCCGAACCGGTCCACACTTCGGGCGAAGGGCCAATGAGCGGAGGGAGGCCGGTGTGACCAGCAGGATACTGGTGGTGGAGGATGAGGCGGCGATCCGGGAGATGATAGGATTCGCCCTCACCCGCGCGGGCTTTCAGGTGGACGAGGCGGCCGACGCGGCCGGGGCGAGGAGGCGGATCTTCGAGCAGAGGCCGGATCTGCTGCTGCTGGACTGGATGTTGCCGGACGTGAGCGGCGTGGATCTGGCGCGGCGTCTCCGGCGCGAGGCGGCCACCAGCGATCTGCCCATCATTATGCTGACCGCCAGGGGTGAAGAGGAGGACAAGATCCGCGGCCTCGAGGTGGGGGCCGACGACTACGTGACCAAGCCCTTCTCCCCCCGCGAGCTGGTGGCGCGCATCCGGGCCGTGCTGCGCCGCGTCGCGCCGGCGGAGGACGATGCGCTGGAGGCGGGCGGATTACGGCTCGAACAGGCCAGCCACCGGGTCACCTGCCACGGCGCGCCGCTCGAGATCGGACCCACGGAGTATCGCCTGCTGCGCTTTTTCATGAGCCACCCGGAGCGGGTCTACAGCCGTGATCAGCTGATCGATCGGGTGTGGGGAGGCACCACATATATCGAGGAGCGCACCGTGGATGTTCACATCCGCCGTCTGCGCAAGGCGCTGGAACCGCACCGCTGCGACGGACTCATCCAGACCGTGAGGGGCGCAGGATACCGGTTCTCCGGGAAAGGTTGAGAGGAGTGTCGCCATTGCCAGGGTAGAGTATATCCGCGTGATTGCAGCCACCCTGCTGGCCCTGCTGCTGGGGTGGTTGAGCGGGCGGCCGCTGCTGTTCCTGCTGCTGGCGGTGCTTGGCTATCTGGCCTGGCACCTCTACAATCTGCTGCGCCTGCGGCGCTGGCTGCGGCAGGCGGAGCTCGGCAGCCTGCCGGTGTCCAGCGGGATCTGGGGCAGCGTGTTCGACGGCATCCATCGGCTGCGCGCCGGCAGCCTGCGGCGCCGCAAGCGTCTCAACCGGCTGCTGAAGCGGTTCTACAAGCTGGCCGCGGCGCTGCCCGACGCCACCGTCATGCTGGGCGAGCATGACATCATAGAGTGGTACAACCGGCCGGCGCAGAGGCTGCTCGGGCTGCAGCCCACCGGTGACGTGGGACAGAACATCGGCAACCTGCTGCGGCACCCGGACTTCAGGGAGTACCTGGCTCGGGGCGGCGGCGACGAGCCCATAGAGATCCCTTCCCCCGCAGATGCGGACAGGATGCTGTCGGTGCATCTGGTCTCCTACGGCAGGAACCGTCGCCTGCTCACCGCCCGTGACGTGACTCGTCTCTACCGCCTGGAGCAGCTGCGCCGCGACTTCGTGGCCGACGTCTCCCACGAGCTGCGCACGCCGTTGACGGTGATCGCCGGCTACCTCGAGGCCATGTCGGAGAGCGCCGACGAGCTCCCTGCGGAGTGGCACCGCTCCGTAATCCTCATGGAGCAGCAGACCCGGCGCATGCAGCAGATCGTGGACGATCTGCTGTTTCTGGCGCGCATGGAGAATGGCCGCCAGGGCGGTGGCGAAGAGCTGGTGGATGTGCCGGAGCTGCTGGCAGCTATCAGGGAGGACGCCCTTACCCTGAGCGGCGGGGGACACTCCCTCACCCTGGGAGTGGATGCAGGCCTGTTCGTGAAGGGGCGCCGCGACGATCTGCGCAGCCTGTTCTCCAACCTGATTTTCAACGCGGTGCAGTACACCCCGGCTGGGGGGGAGATTGCCGTCCGCTGGTACCGTACCGGGCAGGGGGCGCGGTTCGAGGTGCGGGACAACGGCCCGGGAATCGCCGCCCATCACATCCCGCGTCTCACGGAGCGCTTCTACCGCATCGACGTGGGCCGTTCCCGCGCCAAGGGGGGGACCGGGCTGGGACTGGCCATCGTCAAGCATGTAATGAGCCGCTACGGAGGGCAGCTGGAGATCGAGAGCGAGGTCGGGAAGGGGAGTCTGTTCAGCTGCTATTTTCCCGGTGAGGTGCTGGCGGCGGTGGGAAAAATCCAGGATAATCGGCAACCGCTGAATGTGGAGTCTTGAGATGGGCAAGATGGCACGCTTTGTGTTGACGGTCAATGGCGAACGGCGCGAGGTGGAGGCGGAGCCGGATATGCCCCTGCTGTGGGTGCTGCGCGATCTGCTGGATCTGACCGGAACCAAATATAGCTGCGGGATAGGGGTATGCGGTATGTGCAATGTCCATCTGGATGGCGAGCTGACCCCCTCCTGCTCTGTCCCGGTGGCGGCCGCCAGCGGCAGGGAGGTGACCACTATCGAGGGGATATCGCCGGACGGTTCCCATCCGGTGCAGCAGGCCTGGCTGGAGGAGCGGGTCTCCCAGTGCGGATACTGCCAGCCGGGACAGGTCATGGCGGCCATCGCCCTGTTGCGCAGGAATCCGGCGCCGGACGACGCCGCCATAGACGAGGCGATGGGAGGAACCCTGTGCCGCTGCGGCAGCTATCCGCGCATCCGGCGCGCCATTCACCGTGCCGCCGGCAAGGTAGGAACATGAGCACCCTGCAAAACCCTGGCCGGCGCAGCTTCATGGTCACCACCGCGGCCGCAGGTAGCGGGCTGCTGCTCGCGTTTGCGCTGGGCTCCTGCGGAGGGGCTTCCTCCCCGAACGGGAGAAACGGGTTCCGCCCCAACGGCTGGCTGCGGATTACCCCCGGAGGGCGCATCATCATCACCGTTGCCGAGGCTGAGATGGGGCAAGGGGTGCACACGTCGCTTGCAATGCTGGTGGCGGAGGAGCTGGAGGTCACCATGGAGCAGGTGGAGGTGGAACAGGCCCCGGTGGACAACAGGCTGTACGGCTGGCAGTACACCGGAGGCAGCACCTCCGTCCGTGAGGGGTGGGAGCCCATGCGCCGCGCCGGGGCCACGGCGCGCCAGATGCTGATCGAGGCCGCGGCGCGCCGCTGGCAGGTGCCGCCAGGGGAGTGCCGCGCCCGCCTGGGTGTGGTGGAGCACCCCGCCAGCGGTAAGCGGGCCACTTATGGCGAGCTGGCCAGCGCCGCAGCGCAGCTGGATCCTCCCTCCCAGGTTTCTCTCAAGGATCCGGCCCGCTTCCGGCTCATTGGCCGTGCCACTGGAGAGGTGGAGGCGGTACCGGTAGTCACCGGGCGGCTCCGTTACGCCAGCGATCTCAAGTTGCCCGGCATGCTGACCGCTGTAGTGGTGCACTGCCCGGTGTTCGGCGGCGGGGTGCGCAGCGTCGCCAGCGAGGCGGCATTGCAGGTGGCGGGGGTGCGCCGTGTGCTGGAGATCGAGGAAGGGGTTGTGGTGCTCGCCGAGCATTTCTGGGCGGCGCAGCAGGGTGCCAGGGCGCTGCGCATAGAGTGGGACTACGGGGCCGCCGCAGGGCTCGATTCAGCCGGGATCAGGAAGCTGTTCCAGAGCCATGCGGACCGCTTCGACTCCCTCGACCAGGAGCTGGCCCGCGCCCTGGAGAGTGCGCCGCGCCGTTTGGAGGTGGACTATCACATACCCTTCCAGGCCCACGCCGTGCCGGAGTCCATATGTTGTACGGTTCACATCCATGACGGGATCTGCGAGGTGTGGGTGCCTACCCAGTCCCCCAGCGAAGCCCAGGAGGTGGCGGCGCGCCTCTCCCTCTCTCGCCCCGGCTATCTGTTGCAGAAATTGAAGGGCAAGCTTCTGGGCCGCCCCTTCGACGCGGTGCGGATCCACAACATGCGCCTGGGTGGAGGATTCGGGCGGCGTCTGGAGGTGGACTACGTGGTGGAGGCCGTGAAGATAGCAAAGCTGGCACAAGCGCCGGTAAGGCTGCTCTGGCCGCGCGAGGAGGAGATTCAGCACGGTTACTACCGCCCCGCCAGTCTGCACCGCATGCGCGCCGGGCTGGACCAGCAGGGGATGCCGCTGGCGTGGCACCAGTTGGCGGTGGGCGCCGGCGGGTTCAGATCACCCTACTACTCCATCCCGGCCAAGGGAGGAGATACGCTCAAGCTGGAGAGCGGTGTTCCCACCGGCTCCTGGCGTTCGGTGGGCAGCTCCTACAACGCCTTCGTGATCGAGGGATTCGTGGATGAGCTGGCTGCAGCGGCTGGGCGTGATCCCCTCGACTACCGGCTGGCTCTGCTCGAGGACGAGCCCCGTTTCCGCGCTGTGATCGAGCTGGCGGCCGAGAAGGCCGGGTGGGGCGGCAGGCTGCCCGAGGGGCACCATCTGGGTCTGGCGGCGCATCCCGGCTTCGGCAGCCTGGTGGCGCAGGTCGTGGAGCTCTCCGCGGATCGCGAGAGGGGGATCCGCATTCACCGCATCGTGTGCGCCATAGATTGCGGGCAGGTGGTCAATCCGGATACCGTGAAGGCACAGATGGAGGGGGGAATCATCTTTGGTCTTACTGCCACCCTGGCCGGCGCCATCACCATCCGCAATGGGAGGGTGGAGCAAAGCAATCTGCATGATTTTCCCCTGCTGCGCATGGGTGAAGTCCCTCCCATCGATGTGTACATCGTTCCCAGCAGCGCGCCACCTGGCGGGGTGGGCGAGCCAGGCGTGCCGCCCATTGCGCCGGCGGTGGGGAATGCGCTTTATGCTGCCACCGGCAAGCGGATCCGCGAGCTGCCCGTGAAACCGGAGGAGCTGTTCCAGTGAGCGTGGTCCGGGTTCTGTTCGTCTGCATGGGGAATATCTGCCGCTCTCCCACCGCCCAGGGGGTGTTCCGCCGGCTGGTGGAGGAGGCGGGGCTGGAGTCCCGCATCGAGATCGACTCCGCCGGGACCCACTCCTACCATGTCGGCAAGGTGCCGGACCAGCGGGCCATGCAGAGCGCCCATGCGCGGGGGTACGATCTCTCCGATTTGCGCGCGCGGCGGGTAACCGTGGAGGATTGCGAACGGTTCGACTACCTGCTGGCGATGGATGAGGAGAACCTGCAGCTGCTGCGGGGGCTGTGTCCGCCGGATCACCAGCACAAGCTCCATCTGCTGCTGGATTTCGCCAGCGACGTGACCTTGCGCGAGGTGCCCGATCCCTACTACGGGGGCAGAAAGGGGTTTGAGCGGGTGCTGGATCTGGTGGAGAACGCCTGCAGGGGGCTGCTGGAGCATGTGGCGGTGGAGCTTCGCGAGCCGGACAGGGAGCTTACCTGAGCGGCAACCGGACGGGTCGCTGCTCGAGGTGACGCCTGCCGCTCTGCGTTACTCGGGCTCTCCAAACCGCTCCAGGATCAGACTTTCCAGCTGGGCCAGAGCCTCTTCCTCGTCGGGCCCGTCGATCTCCAGGGTAACGCCGGTTCCCCGGGAGGCGGCCAGCATCATGATCCCCATGATGCTCTTGCCGTTCACCCGGCGGTAGTTGGCCATCAGCCGGATATCCGAGCGGAAGCGGGAGGCCAGGTTGACGAACTTCACCGCAGCACGGGCGTGCAGGCCCAGCTTGTTGACTATGGTGATCTCCTTGCTTATCACCGGCGTGCAGTGGAGCTGCTCCAGACGATACCATCCTGCCCCCCGCTGGTGGCCTTGTGGGCCAGCTCCGGGAGTCCCAGGTGGGCGTAGTTGAGCACCCGGATCAGCATCGGCAGGTTGATTCCGGACACCACCGCAATCCCGGGCTGATCCAGTAGCAGGGCGGCCACGTTGCTGGGGGTGGAGCCGAACATGTCGGTCAGGATCAGCACACCGTCACCCTGGTCCAGCTCCCGGGCCAGGCTGCGCGCCTCTCCGGTAAGCTGCTCCAGATCGGTGTCCAGGGAGACCGCCATGGTTCTGGTGGTCATGGGTGAGGAGCCGATCATGGCGACGGCGGTGGCGAGCAGGGCGTCGCCAATCTGGTCGTGGGTGATGATGAGCAGGCCGGTGCTCACGACAGCAGCTCGCGGTGGCGTACCTGTATGTTGACCCGGATGCGCTGAAAGCGTCGTGCCAGCTGCTCGGCCAGATAGACGGAGCGGTGCTGCCCGCCGGTACAGCCGATGGCGATGGTCATGTAGCTGCGATTGTCCGCCTCGAACTGCGGGATCCAGTCGTGCAGGAAGTGGTACATCTGCTCCAGCATCCGGTTCACGGATGGCTCCGCTTCCAGAAACTCGATAACCGGCCGATCCAGCCCGCTGAAGGGACGCAGGGAGGGCTCCCAGTGGGGATTTGGCAGGCAGCGCACGTCGAACACGAAGTCGGCGTCGGCGGGCACGCCATTCTTGAAGCCGAATGATTCGAACAGGATGGACATGGAACGGGCGTGGTCGTTCTGCAGCCGCTTCACGATCAGATCGCGTAGCTGGTGAACATTGGTGTGGCTGGTCTCGATGCGCAGATCTGCGCTGGCGGAGATGGGCTCCAGCAACAACCCTTCACGCTTGATGGCGTCCGCCAGGGTAACGTTCTGGGAGGTCAGGGGATGGCGCCGCCGGGTTTCGCTGAAGCGTTTCAGGAGCGTGTTCTCGTCGGCGGTGAGAAAAAAGGTCTCGCACTCGATATCCCGCTCCCGCAGTTTCGCTATGATCTCCGGGAACGACCCCAGATCGCCGGTTAGGTTGCGCGCATCGATCCCCACGGCCGCCCGGTCCACCCGGGACTGTTTATTGATCAGTACCCGTTCGGCAAACTCCGGCAGCAGCGAGACCGGCAGGTTGTCCAGACAGTAGTAGCCCAGATCCTCCAGCACATTGAGGGCCACGCTCTTGCCGGAGCCGGACATGCCGCTCACGATCAGCAGTTTCATCTCTCCTCCCCCAGAGCGGCCCGCCGGGCGGCGATGAACTGCCCGGCGGCATCCTCACCACGGAGGCGCAGGAGGTAGTTGCGCACCACTCCCTCCAGCATCACCGCCAGGTTGCGCTGGGCGATCACCGGCAGTCTGAACAGCGGGATCTCCACCCCCAGCACGCTGCGGGTCTGCCAGCTGCCGCGCAGCCGCTCCTCTCCACCGGGCCGGTAGTGCTTCCCCGGTACCAGGGAGACCGCCAACTGCAGCGGGCAGCTCTCCCTTGTTGCATGATTGCCAAACATGGCCGCGATATTTAACACACCCAGGCCATACACCTCAAGGAGATTGCGCAGCTCGGGTGGGCTGCTACCGGTCACTGTTGCGGAGTCGCCACAGCGCGCGAAGAGTGGCGCATCGTCGGCAACCAGGCGGTGGCCGCGGCTGATCAGCTCCAGGGCCAGGGCGCTCTTGCCGATCCCCGCCGGGCCCTCCAGCAGCACCCCGATCTCCAGCACCTCGAGAAATACGCCGTGAAGATACTGCGTCCGGCGCGGCATCTCCGCTCAGCTCGCCGCCCGGTGGCCCGGGTCCGGCTCCGGGGTGGAGCGGTCGGAAGGGTGCCAGTGGACCAGGATCCGGTAGAGATCCTCACGGGAGGATGCCGCGCGCAGCCTGCGGCACAGCTCCTGGTCGCGGAACATTTCGGCCAGCGTGGCCAGCAGCTGCAGATGTTCATCGGTGGACTGCTCCGGAACCAGCAGGGCACACAGCAGATCCACGGGCTGCCCATCATTGCTGTCAAAGTCGATCCCCTCGTGCAGCCTGACGAAGGCGCACAGGCTGCGATCCAGATCCTTCAACCGGCCGTGGGGCAATCCCACGCCCCGTCCCAGACCGGTGCTGCTCAGCCTCTCCCGGGCCAGCAGGCTGTCGAACACCTGGCATGTGGTGAGGTTTTGTTGATGTTCCGCCAGCAAGGCGCTCAGCAGCTCCAGGGCGCGTTTCTTGCTGGTGGCCTCGATATCGAAACCGACGCGCTCCGGCGTCAGGATCTGTGCGATGTTCATGGATCTTTCCATCCCCGCCAGGGATTCAGTGGCTGCTGAGCTTCTCCTTGTGTTTTTTCAGTTGCCGGTGGAGCTTGTCGCTGAGGGCGTCTATGGCGGCGTACATGTCGTCCCCTTCGGAGTTGGCGAACAGGTCGGCGCCGTTTACATGCATGGTGGCCTCGGCCTTCTGCCGGTTCTTCTCCACGCTGAGTACCACATGCACGTTGCCTACCTTGTCGAAGTAGCGCTCCAGTCTGCCCAGTTTCTCGTCTACATAGTTGCGCAGGGCATCTGTCAGGTCCATGTGGTGTCCGGTCAGGTTGAGTTGCATGATGGTTGCTCCAGAGTGTTGGTTTGTCAATGGGTTATGCCAAACGCTTGCGTTCGTTGGATGGCGGTATGTTCATTATCTCCCGGTACTTGGCCACCGTGCGGCGCGCCACCTTTATTCCGCGGGAAGAGAGGATCTCGGCGATCTTGCTGTCGCTGAGGGGCTTGCGCGGCTGCTCCTCGAGAATGAGCTGTTTGATGTGCGCCTGGATGGCGGTAGAGGAGGCCTCGCCGCCGCTGCTGGTCTTCACATGGCTGGAGAAGAAGTATTTGAGCTCGAAGATGCCGCGCGGAGTGTGGATGTACTTGCGGGTGGTGACCCGGGAGATGGTGGATTCGTGCATGTCCACCGCCTCGGCTATGTCGTGCAGCACCATCGGTTTCATGGCAGTCTCGCCATGCTCCAGGAACTCCCGCTGCCGCTCCACGATGGTGCTGGCCACCTTGAGCAGCGTTTCGCTGCGGCTCTGCAGGCTCTTCAGGAACCAGCGCGCCTCCTGCAGGTGGTTTTTCAGGCAGAGGTTGTCGGCGGTGCTGTCGCCGCGGCGGATCATGGCTGCGTAGCGCCGGTTGATGCCGAGGCGTGGGGTGTTCTCCGGATTGAGCTCCACGCGCCACCGGCCGTTTACCTTGGTGACGAATACGTCCGGGACGATGTACTCGGGGCTGCTGCTGGAGATGTGACCGCCGGGACGCGGGTTGAGCGACTGGATCAGGGCGATGACCTGCCGCAGCTCCTCCTCGCCGAGCAGGCTGCGCTTCATAAGCTGGTTGTAGTCCCGTTTCGCCAGGAGGTTGAAGTGGTGCCGCACCACCGCCCTGGCCTGCTCGAGCCACGGAACATCCAGCGGGAGCTGTTCCAGCTGCAGCAGCAGGCTCTCCTGCAGGTCGCGGGCCGCCACCCCCGGGGGATCGAAGCTCTGGATGCGGCGCAGAACCGCCGCCACCTCGTCCAGCTCCAGTTCGGGAAACTGCTCCAGGAGCAGCTGGTGGATCTCTTCCAGCGGGGTCTTCAGATAGCCGTCCCCGTCGATGGCGTCGATGATCGCCTCCGCGGCGGCCCGGTCCACGGGGGTAAAGTTGCTCATCTCCACCTGCCAGAGCAGATGGCTGCCCAGATCCTCCGTGGTGCTGCCCTGCGGCTCGTAGTCGCGATCATCGTCGGGCGCTGCTCCGCCGCCGACCGGGCCGGGTTCATACACATCCTCCCAGCGGGTATCCACCGGCAGCTCGGCGGGGATCTCCTCCCCCTGCTGCCCCACCTCCAGCGCCTGCATATCCCCGTCCGCGGAGGGCTCTGCCACCGCTGGATCGGCGGATTCCTCCTTGCCTTCCATCAGCGCCTCGCCGTTTTCGTCCTGCCGCTCCAGCATCAGGTTGGACTCCAGCGCCTGCTGGATCTCCTGCTGCAACTCGACGGACGATAGCTGCAGCAGGCGGATAGCCTGCTGCAGCTGCGGGGTCATGGTGAGCTGCTGGCCGAGGCGTAGCTGTAAGGTCTGTTTCATCTGATACCAACCAGATCGATGCAGCGCTATTTTACTCAATTACAGGGTGGCGGTGTACCCTTGCACCTCTCAGCCGTGGTGCGATTTGGTGAACCGTTGCGCATTTTGTGGGTCTTCCCCAAATCGCAGCCACGCCTCCCCACGGCGCCGTCCTAAAGGGTAAACTCCTCGCCAAGATAGACCTCGCGCACCTGCCGGTTCTGCAGAACGGTATCGGGCGGCCCCTCGGCGATGACCCGGCCGGCGCTCAAGATGTAGGCGCGTTCGCAGATCCCCAGCGTCTCGCGCACGTTGTGGTCGGTGATTAGCACGCCTATCCCCCGATCGCGCAGCTGCCGGATGATGTTCTGGATGTCCAGCACCGAGATGGGATCCACCCCTGCAAACGGTTCGTCCAGCAGGATGAAGCGCGGCTCGGTGGCCAGGGCCCGGGCGATCTCCACGCGCCGCCGCTCCCCTCCGGAGAGGCTGATGCCGGCGGTGGTGCGCAGGTGTCCGATGTGGAACTCCTGCAGCAGCAGCTCCAGCTTCTGCTGGCGCTGGGCACGGCTCAGCTCGCCGCGGGTCTCCAGGATCGCCATTATGTTCTCCTCCACCGACAGCTTGCGGAATACCGAGGCCTCCTGGGGCAGGTATCCTATCCCCAGGCGGGCGCGGATATGCATGGGGTGGCTGGTGATCTCCCTGCCGTCCAGGGTGATGCTCCCGGCATCGCAGGGGATCAGGCCCACGATCATGTAGAAGCTGGTGGTTTTGCCGGCCCCGTTGGGGCCCAGCAGGCCCACGATCTCTCCGCTGTGCAGCTCCATGGAGAAGCCATCCACCACCATCCGGTCACGGTACTGTTTGACCAGCTCGCGGGCGGCCAGCGAGTGTCGGGACCGGTTCATTGTGTCTCGGGCCGGTCGGGGTAGATGATGGCGCGCACCCGCTGTTTGCTGTCCTCGCCTCCCTCCGCCCGCACCTTCTTGCTACGGATGTCGTAGGTTATCTGCTCCCCGCTGAAACGGTTCCTGCCGTGCCGCAAACGTGCCTGGCCGCTAAGCAGCAGCTGTTCGCCGGTGGCGAGGTACTCTATCTCGTGCGCCTTGGCGGTGATCTCCTCCCCGTCGGGCAGGGTTTGGGAGTAGCGCGCCGGCGCGCCCTCCGCCACCGTCCTGGTTACCCGGCCGTCACTCCGGTAGAGGGTGATGCGGTCGGCGGTGATGGTGAGCGCGCCGCGGCGCAGCACCACGTTGCCCCGGAACAGGGTGGTGCCGCTCGGGCTGTCGAACTCGGCGTGATCCGCCTCGATATCGATGGGTTGGGCGGCGGCCGCGGGCACGAGGCAGCACAGCAGCAGGAGCAGCCCCGCCAGCAGGGTCGGATCAGGAGGCCGGCGCATGGAATCTCCCCCGGATCCGGTGCATCAGCTCTACCCGCTCCCGGGCCATGTCGAGGCGCAGGCCGGTGGCCTTCAGGGTGGAGCCATCCATGCTTATGCGCACCGGAGCATCGCTGCTTGCGCTCTTTCTGTCCGGGAGCACCAGCAGATCCGCGGTCTCCATCTCCAGGTTCCCGCTTGTGGCCGTCCCCTGCCGCCTGATGGTTACGTCACCCTGCATCAGGATCCGTTTGCCCCGGTCGCTGACGCTGGCGCGCCGGGCGGTTACGCTCCAGGATGAGTCCTTCCGCTCCTGGAACAGCAGCCGCGGCGCGATGAACTGCAGGGTTTCCTGTCCGGAGAGGTACTCCATGTAGTCCGCCTCGATGAGGTGGCGCGGCGCCCCGTCGGCGCCGGTGGCGGTGATGGTGAAGTTTTTCAGATAGTAGTCCGGCCCGCTCTCGCCGGCGGCCGCCGGGGCGGGAGAAGGGGTGCTCTGCCATTTCAGCCATGCGCTCAGCGCGGCCAGAACCAGCAGCAGGAGCAGCAGGATGCCCCTGCGGGTGGCGGTGTTGCGCATGGCTCTCATCGGTTCCGGCACCGTTCAGCGCAGAAATCTGGCCAGCTGTTCATCAAGGGTTCCACGGGCGCGCATGATTAGTTCACAGGTGTCGCGCGCCGCCCCCCGGCCGCCTCCGTGGGGGGTGCACCAGTGGGCGTGCTCCTTGACCAGGGGATGGGCATCCTGGACGGCTATGGCCAGTCCCGCGCGGCGCATCACCGGCAGGTCCACCACGTCATCCCCCACGTAGGCCACCTGGTGGGGGGGGATCTGCACGTTCTCCAGCAGCTGCTCGAAGGCGGGCAGCTTGTCCAGCTGACCCTGAAACAGGTGGCGTATCCCGAGGTTGTCCATGCGGTGCCGTACCACCTGGGAGGTGCGGCCGGTGATGATGGCGATCTCCACCCCGCTGGCCTGCAGCATCTTCATGCCGTGGCCGTCCCGGGAGTGGAACGCCTTGTACTCCAGCCCGTCGTCACCGAGAAACAGGCTGCCGTCGGTCAATACCCCGTCCACATCGAACACCACCAGCTCGATGGTGGCGGCCCGCTCCAGAACATCCCGCATGCCGTTTTCCCCCTTTCAGACCACACCTGCCTGCAGCAGGTCATGCATGTTGAAGGCGCCGATCAGCCGCTGGTGGTCGTCCACCACCGGCAGGGCGTTGATCTTTCTGGCCTCCATGATCTGCAGCGCCTCCGCCGCCAGGATCCGGGGGCCGACCGTGGTGCAGCCGCGGCTCATGACCTCCCCGACAGGGGTGCTGCGCAGCTCGATCTGTTTCTGCTGCAGGACGCGGCGCAGGTCGCCGTCGGTGAAGATCCCCTCCACGGTATCGTGCCGGTCGACGATGGTGACGAAGCCGAGCCGCTTGTTGCTCATCTCCACCAGCGCCTCGCTGAGCGGCATCTCCGCCAGCACCCGGGGGATCTCCTCGCCGGTGTGCATGATGTCGCCGATGAGCAGCAGCAGGCGCCGTCCCAGCCGCCCCCCGGGGTGGGTGCGCGCGAAGTCGTCGGCGGTGAAGCCGCGCGCCTCGAGCAGGGAGACGGCCAGGGCGTCCCCCATGGCCAGCGACGCGGTGGTGCTGGAGGTGGGGGCCAGCCCCAGGGGGCACGCCTCCTGGGCCACGCTTACGTCGATGTTTATGTCCGCGGCGCGCGCCAGGCGGGATTCGGGATTGCCTGTCAGGGTGATGAGCGGCACATGTAGTCTTTTGATCAGGGGCAGGATGGTGAGCAGCTCGCTGGTCTCTCCCGAGTTGGAGAGCGCCAGAACCACGTCGCCAGCGGTGAGCATGCCCAGATCGCCGTGGCTGGCCTCGCCGGGGTGGACAAAGAAGGCGGGGGTGCCGGTGCTGGCCAGGGTGGCCGCGATCTTGCTGCCGATGTGTCCGGACTTGCCCATGCCGGTGACCACCACCCGACCCTCGCACCGCAGCATCAGCTGGCAGGCGCGGGCAAAACCCGCATCGATGCGCGGGATGAGGTCGCTGATGGCCCGCGCCTCCACCTCCAGCACGGCGCGGCCCAGCCGTTGCAGTCTGGCGTCGCCCATCAGCCGCCGGTTTCGGGGTACCCCAGTTCCGCCAGTTTTGCGACGATGGTGGTTCGGGTCAGGCCATCGCTGGTAACGGTTACCTGGCCGTCCTCCACGCTGACGGTTACGCCGGATACGCCGGGAAGCGACCCGATGCCATCCACGATGGCCTTGACGCATCCGGCACACTTTACGTTCCGTACCTCGAATGTTTCGCTCTGCATGGCTTAGTGCCCTGTTTGTGAAATATTCCGGATACACAAGCATATCACTGGAGAGAGGCCGCTCCCAGCACCATCAGGTACCCGACATAGCCCGCCAGCAGCAGCGCGCCGCCGATTCTGCCCAGGGAGCCCGGTTTGCGGAAGCCGTACGCCATGGCAAACAGGGCTATGGCGAATCCGGTCATGATGGGAAAGTCCCTGCCCAGTACCTCCTGATCCAGATGGTAGGGGAGGATGATACCGGAGATCCCGAGCACTCCCAGTATGTTGAATATGTTGGAGCCGATTACGTTGCCAATGGCTATGTCGTGCTCGCCCCGCAGCGCGCTCATGACGGAGGCGGCGAGCTCCGGCAGGCTGGTGCCGATGGCTACGATGGTAAGGCCGATCACCAGATCGCTGATGCCGAGGGCGTGGGCGATCTCCACCGCTCCCCAGACCACCATCCGCGAACTGAACAGCAGTACCAGCAGCCCGATGCCCAGCAACAGCAGCGCCCTGCCGCTGGACATCTCCGGCGGCAGCTCCGCCTCGAACTCGGCCGCCATGGGATCCAGACCATCCTGTTCACGCCGTCCCATGCGTATCAGCCAGTAAAGC
>DRMK01000266.1 GCA_011322575.1 Gammaproteobacteria bacterium | reverse complement strand
GGCATAAGGGGATTGGGGACACTTTGGAATAGCCGCACCACTTGCAATTCGCGCAGGTAGTGGATATCTGGTAGTCTCCAGCCAGACAGCCCCAATCCCCTTCTGGCTACTGAGTATGTGGCGTGCATTCTGCCTGTCAAGGACGAAGCCGCTACATGGTGATTTGCCATTTTACCCCCACGAGTCGGGGAAGACCTTTTTGCAGCCTGCCGGTACGAAAAGTCCGGATCAGCCTGAAGCTCCCATGCGATCCACCCTCGAGACATCCCGCACCGCGCCTCGCGCTGCCGATGTGGCGAATGCCGCATAGGCGCGCAGGGCGGCGCTCACCGGGCGCTCCCTGTTTTCCGGTTTCCAGGCGTTTGCCCCCCGCGCCTCCATGGCAACCCGGCGCTGCTCCAGCTCGGGATCCGTGAGCGCTACCCTTATGCTGCGCGCCGGAATGTCGATCTCGATGGTATCCCCCTCCTGCAGCAGGCCTATCGCCCCCCCTTCGGCCGCTTCCGGCGAGACATGGCCGATGGAGAGGCCCGAGGTCCCCCCGGAGAAGCGGCCGTCGGTTATCAGGGCGCAGGACTTGCCCAGGCCCATGGATTTCAGGTAGCTGGTGGGATAGAGCATCTCCTGCATCCCCGGCCCGCCGCGCGGCCCTTCGTAGCGGATCACCACCACATCTCCGGCGTGTATGCGGCCACCCAGGATCGCCGCCACCGCCTCCTCCTGGCTCTCGAAAATGCGCGCCGGGCCGGAAAAACGCAGGATGGATTCGTCCACCCCGGCGGTTTTCACCACGCATCCGTCCAGTGCGATGTTACCGTACAGCACCGCCAGGCCGCCGTCCTTGCTGTAGGCATTGGCGGCATCCCGGATGCAGCCCCCGCAACGATCCAGATCCGGCTCGGGCCAGCGCCGCTCCTGGCTGAAGGCCTGCTGGGTGGGAGTATTGCCGGGAGCGGCGCGGTACATGGAATGCACCCGTTCGTCACTGGTGCAGCAGATGTCCCAGTGCTCCACGGCGTTGCCCATGGTGCTGCTGTGGACGGTGGGAACCTCCCGGTGCAGCAGTCCGGCCCGATCCAGCTCTCCCAGGATCGCCATCACCCCGCCGGCACGGTGTACATCCTCGATGTGGTACTGCTGGGTGGCGGGGGCCACCTTGCACAGGTTGGGAACCCGGCGCGAGAGGCGGTCGATATCCGCCATCCTGAACGGCACGCCGGCCTCTTCCGCCGCCGCCAGCAGGTGAAGGATGGTGTTGGTGGAGCCGCCCATGGCGATATCCAGCGACATGGCGTTCTCGAACGCCTCAAAGGTAGCAATGGCGCGCGGCAGCACCGTCTCGTCGTCCTGTTCGTAGTAGCGCTTTGCCAGTGACACGATCAGCCGGCCCGCCTCCTGGAACAGACGCTTGCGGTCCAGATGGGTGGCGAGCAGGGTGCCGTTGCCCGGCAGGGCCAGGCCCAGCGCCTCGGTGAGGCAGTTCATGGAGTTGGCGGTGAACATACCGGAGCAGGAGCCGCAGGTGGGGCAGGCGGAGCGCTCCACCGCCAGAACATCCGCGTCGCTCTGCTGGGGATCGGCGGCGGTGACCATGGCGTCCACCAGATCCAGCTGCAGCTTCTTGCCGCCCACCACCGCCTTGCCCGCCTCCATAGGCCCGCCGGAGACGAATACGGTTGGGATGTTGAGACGCAGGGCGGCGTTGAGCATTCCCGGAGTGATCTTGTCGCAGTTGGAGATACACACCAGGGCGTCGGCGCAGTGGGCGTTCACCATGTACTCCACCGAGTCCGCAATCAGCTCCCGCGAGGGGAGGGAGTAGAGCATACCGCCGTGCCCCATGGCAATACCGTCGTCGATGGCGATGGTGTTGAACTCGCGCGCCACGCCGCCCGCCCGTTCAATCTCGTGCGCCACCAGCTGCCCCAGATCACGCAGATGCACGTGGCCCGGCACGAACTGGGTGTAGGAGTTGGCAACAGCGATGATGGGTTTGTCAAAATCCTCACTGGTCATTCCGGTGGCGCGCCATAGCGCACGCGCGCCTGCCATGTTGCGGCCGTGGGTGGTGGTACGTGAGCGATATTCGGGCATGATTGCACCTGCAGACGATTGAAAGGATAATTGCCTAATTATAAGACCATTTGGAGCAGAAAACCCTCCCCGCCACCGGCCGCCCGATAGCGAAATATTTCCGATGCAGCCTGACGACCAATCCTTCATCCACTGGTTCCGCAATTCGGCGCCCTATATCAACGCGTTTCGCGGCCGCGTCTTCGTCATATCGTTCGGCGCGGAGGCCATCGATGGCCCGGAGTTTCCCCACCTGGTGCATGATCTGGCCCTGCTCAGCAGCCTCGGGGTGCGCCTGGTGCTGGCCTATGGCGCCAGGGCTCGCATCGAGCGGGAGCTGCAGCAGCGCGGTATCCGGAGCCGTTATCACAAGGGGTTGCGGATCACCGACCATCAGGCGCTGCAGTGCGTCAAGCTGGCGGTGGGGGATCTGCGCCTGGATATCGAGGCGCTGCTCTCCATGGGGTTGCCCAACTCCCCCATGGCCGGGGCGGGGATCCGGATCGTGTCCGGGAACTTCATCACCGCCCGCCCGCTGGGGATAGAGGAGGGGGTTGACTACTGTCACACCGGAGAGCTGCGCCGTATCGACGCCGCCGCCGTAACCGCCCAGCTGGACGACGGCAATATCGTGCTGCTGCCCCCCCTGGGCTACTCCTCCACCGGCGAGCTGTTCAACCTCAGCGCCGAGCAGGTGGCCTGCCGCGCGGCGCAGGCGCTGGGTGCCGACAAGCTGATCTATCTGCTGGAGGCCCCCGGCCTGGAGGATGCCGGGGGGAGGCTGATCCGCGAACTGACCGCCTGCGAGGCGGAGCAGCATCTGGCCGGCGGGGAGCAGATCCCGGCCGGTGTTGCCGCGCCGCTGGCCAATGCCGTCGCTGCCTGCCGTAACGGGGTGCGGCGGGTCCATCTCATCGACGGCCGCCGGGACGGGGCGCTGCTGCAGGAGCTGTTTACCCGCGACGGCAGCGGCACACTGCTGACCCTAGAGCGGTTCGAGGGGATCCGCTCTGCTACCATCGAGGATGTCGGGGGGATTCTGGAGCTGATCACGCCGCTGGAGCAGGCGGGGATGCTGGTACGCCGTTCGCGGGACCGGCTGGAGGTGGAGATCGAGCAGTTCTGCGTGATCGAGCGCGACGGCGCGATCATCGCCTGCGCGGCCCTCTATCCCTTTCCCGCGGAGCGGGCCGCGGAGCTGGCCGCCCTGGCGGTACATCCCGACTATCGCGGCGAGGAGCGCGGCACGAGGCTGCTGGAGTTCATGGAACGGCGCGCCGCCGGCATGGGTGCCGAACAGCTGTTCGTGCTCACCACCCATACCACCCACTGGTTCCGGGAGCACGGCTTTCAGGAGGGGGAGATCGAGAACCTGCCGATGAAGCGCCAGGAGCTGTACAACTATCAGCGCAACTCCAAGGTGCTGGTCAAGCGGCTGGATGGTTGAATCGGGGGAAGGTTTGGTGGGCGATGCTGGGTTCGAACCAGCGACCCCTGCCGTGTGAAGGCAGTGCTCTCCCGCTGAGCTAATCGCCCGTCATGATGGGAATTCTACGGCTGGTGGCGGTGGCCGTCAATTCACAGAACGGTAAGGGGCGGGTAGAATACCCGTTTCCCTGACCTCGACCCATGATTGAAAGGATCCTATGAGTATTCGTACCCGGTTTGCCCCCAGCCCCACCGGTTATCTGCATGTTGGCGGCGCCCGTACCGCACTCTTCTCCTGGCTTTACGCGCGCAAGCATGGGGGACGGTTCGTGTTGCGAATCGAGGACACGGATATAGAGCGCTCCACGGTAGAATCGGTCAACGCCATCCTGGAAGGAATGACCTGGCTGGGGCTGGAGTACGACGAGGGGCCCATCTACCAGACCGAACGCTTCGACCGCTACCGCGAGGTAATCCAGCAACTGCTGGACAGCGGCAACGCCTATCGCTGCTACTGCACCAAAGAGGAGCTGGAGCAGATGCGCGCGAGGCAGAAGGCGCGCAAGGAGAAGCCGCGCTACGACGGGCGCTGCCGCCCCGGTGCCGAACCGCGGGAGGGGGTGGAGCCGGTCATCCGGTTCCGCAACCCGCTGGAGGGAGCTGTGGTGGTGGACGACATGGTGCGCGGCCGCATCGTGTTCGCCAACAGCGAGCTGGACGATCTGATCATCGCCCGCTCCGACGGCACCCCCACCTACAACCTCACCGTTGTGGTGGATGACCTGGACATGGGGGTTACCCATGTCATCCGCGGTGACGACCACATCAACAACACCCCGCGCCAGATCAACATCCTGCGGGCGCTGGGAGTGGAGCCGCCCCGCTACGCCCATGTGCCCATGATCCTGGGGGACGATGGCAAGCGGCTCTCCAAGCGTCACGGAGCGGTCAGCGTAATGCAGTACCGGGAGGAGGGCTATCTTCCCCAGGCGCTGCTCAATTACCTGGTGCGGCTGGGTTGGTCACACGGGGATCGGGAGCTGTTCACGGTGGACGAGATGATCGAGCTGTTCGACATCCGCGACGTAAACCGCGCCGCCTCCACCTTCAACAGCGAAAAGCTGCTCTGGCTGAACCACCAGTACATAATGAACTCCCCTCCGGAGCAGGTGGCGCACCACCTCAGTTACCACATGGGCAGACTCGGGATCGATCCCGCCGACGGGCCACCCCTTACCGAAGTGGTTAAGGCACAACGGGAAAGGACCAAGACCCTGGTGGAGATGGCGCGCAACAGCGCCTTTTTCTACCGGGAGTTCGAGGACTATGACGCGAAGGCCGCTCGCAAGAACCTCAAGCCGGAGGCCGTCGAGCCGCTCGGCGACATGCTGGAAAACTTCAGATCCCTGCCGGACTGGTCCGGCGACGCGATTCACAGGATAGTGCGGGAAACCGCCGAGTTGCGCGGACTCAAGTTGGGCAAGGTGGCGCAGCCCCTGCGGGTGGCGGTGGCCGGGGGGGCGGTATCGCCCCCCATCGACGTCACCCTGGAACTGCTGGGGCGGGAACGCACTATCCAGCGGATAGAACGTGCCATAGCCTGGATAGAAAGAGGGCAAAGCACGGTTGCAACGGCACTGGATTCAGAGTAGCATCAGCTAAACCGCATTTTCGATTCGGGGGCCTCATGTGCCCCGGATTGAGGCGGGAAACCATAATCAGCAGTACCTTTTGTTTTCATCCCTTTGAACCCGGACTTTGTGTAGAAAAAGCCCAGCATCCCATGCGGGATGACCTTTTATCAAGCGTGACGGGGATGTTGTTACTAAGACAACCAATAGGAAAGCGACCTTCAGCAGGTAGTTGGGAAAGGTTGGTCGCAAGACGTTTTGGCAGCACCATAGCACACCCAAGGGTAGCCGGAGCGACGCCGCGAATGGCCGCGCCTGCCCGACGGAACCAGCGCAGGTGTTGTGGCCCTGGGAGAGAACCAACCATTCCCATCGGACCACAACGCTGTCCAGAATATCCAGGTCGCCATGAAAGCCGCTTTACCATTGATTGTCTTGGCAACCTGCCGACATATGTATTGTCGGGTTAACAAAAAATACGACTCATCCTGTGGATCGGCAGAAACCCCGGATCATGATATGAGCTGTTCGCGCGAAAAAAAGGTCATCTTCATCGGAGGCACCTCATATAGTGGCTCCACGCTTCTTGACATGCTGCTGGCCAACTCTCCCAGCGGCTTCTCCTGTGGAGAGGTTTACGCCATGTTTCACCCTTTCCGCAAGCACCATGTAGATCCCGCCTGTGGATGCGGCGATCCCCAGTGCAATATATGGAAGCATCTAAAACGACAAGGCCCCAAAAAGCTGTATCATTCCATATTTGAGATGTTTCCGGAGGTGGACTGCATCGTGGACTCCAGCAAAGATCCCATGTGGATTAGGGATCGGAGCAACGACCTGGCGGGCTCCGGAATCGCGGTCCGTAATGTTCTCATCTGGAAAACCCCGCAGGAGTTCCATCAATCCAGAAAAAAACGCCACCAGGAACATCGCTGGGAGAGTGAGTGGATCAACTATCACCGGCACTACTTCTCCCTCGTGGATGAATGGATCTCTCTTCCCTACGCCGAGCTGGCAAAATCCCCTCGGACCCTCAAGATACTTTGCGAGCGTCTGCAGATTCCCTGGTTCGAAGGAAAAGAGGCCTATTGGGAGAAACGCCATCACACCCTGTTTGGCAACACTTCGGCCAAAATCCATCTCTACGACAAGGAGTCAAAACAGTTTCAGCAGTGCCGCCAGGAGCTGTCCGGGCAGGATCGCAATGAAGAAAAGGGGGAGCTGGATTCTGCCACCCCATATAAGGAAATCTACTATCAAGCGCCGCAAGATGACATGTTGCAGGATCCCTCCGGGCATTACCGGATCATGGCTGATATTGAAAATATACTCGTCAACTCCTCCCTCTATTCAGAACAGAGCGTCATTCGGATAGCCAGGGAAAAGGCCGGGCACCTCAGGGCAAGCCGCGTTTATCGCACCTACCGGCGCCTGAGGCAGGCCGCCATGTCATTGAAGGGAGCAATTGCGGGATTCTGATTGTGGCTGAAGCGCGCAAAAAAATATGCTTTGTTCTGCCGTCGCACTGGGCGGCAAACTTTGGCGGGGCAGAGTTTCAGGCGAAATGCCTGCTGGACGAGCTAAAGAGGCATCCGGAGTTTGAAATATTTTACCTTGCACGCAACATACCGTCTGACTTCAAACCCCAAAAATATCTCCTGAAATCCGTCCGGCACCGGCTACCGATGTGTAGCAGCTTCCTGCTGCTTGACGCTCCAAGGCTGCTCGCGGCCTTGAATGAGATATCTCCTGACGTAATCTATCAGCGTGTAGGATGCTCCTATACCGGAATAGCAGCCCGCTACGCCATGAAAAGCAGGTGCCAAATGGTTTGGCACATAGCCAGCTCTCTGGATGTATTACCGGGGAAAAAAAGCGTTTCTCCCGATATGGTAGTTGACTTTCTGGAGAAAAGAGCCCTGGAGTACGGAATTCGCAATGCTCAACGAATCATTGCCCAGACCCGGGAGCAAGCGGATCTTTTGGAAAAATATTATGGACGCAAACCAACTGCTGTCATTCCAAACTTCCATCCCGCCCCTCAAGGCAGACCAATCAAGGGGGACCGGGTGACGGTAGTCTGGATTGCAAACCTGAAACCTCTTAAACGCCCGGAGCTGTTTCTCGACCTGGCAGAGGAGCTGGGCTCCCTCTCCGGAGTTAGATTTGTCATGGCCGGTCGGGGAAACAACGGTCGATGGTGCAAAAATCTTGTGCTCAGGATGGAAAGGGAGAAGGCCGTAGAATATCTGGGAGAACGCTCCCACCAAGAGGTAAACGAGCTTCTGGACCAGGCTGATATTCTTGTCAACACAAGCGAGGTGGAGGGATTTCCCAACACCTTTATTCAGGCCTGGATGCGTGAGGTTCCCGTAGTGAGCCTGGGTATAGATCCGGATGGCATATTGTCCAGATATGATGTCGGTATTGTTTCGTCGGACTTTCAACATCTGGTTTCAGATACCAGAACGCTTATCATGGACAGGGAGTTGCGGCGCCGGATGGGGCGCAACTCCAGGAAATATGCTTTCGCACACCATTCGCAGGCCAACGCTGCCCGGATTGTGGAAATATTGAGAGAAACGGCCTATACCAACCAAAACATAAATGGCCACACACAACAATCGGCCACTGCCAATCCCTGAGCCGAAAGGCAGACCGCCAAACCGGTAACGACTTTCTGGACTAGTATTATGACAGAGCGAAGTTCTATGCCGACCGACGTTTCGGTCATTACTACCTATCGCTGCCAAATGCGCTGCAAGATGTGCAATATCTGGCAAAACCCTACCCGGCGCAGCGAGGAAATCACAGCGCGGGATCTGGAGATCCTCCCCAATCTGAAGTTTGCCAACATAACCGGTGGCGAGCCGTTCGTGCGCAACGATCTGGATGAAATCGTTGAGGTGCTGTTCACCAAGTCTCCACGTATCGTAATCTCCACTTCCGGCTGGCACACAAACAAGATACTGAAGCTGGCGGAAAAATTCCCCAACATCGGGATCCGGGTAAGCATCGAGGGGCTGTCCCAGAAGAACGACGAGCTGCGCGGTAGGGATGGCAGCTTCGATCGCGGCCTCAAGACCCTGCTCGGGCTGCGGGAAATGGGGGTCAAGGATATCGGTTTCGGTATCACCGTTTCCAACCGCAACTCCGAGGATATGCTGTGGCTCTACCGTCTCGCCAAGAGCATGGGGCTGGAGTTTGCAACCGCCGCATTTCACAACTCGTTCTATTTTCACAAGGATGACAACACCATCTACAACAAGGAGGAGGTTATCGGCAATTTCCGACGGCTGATCGAGATGCTACTGCGGGAGAACAGCCCCAAGAGTTGGTTCCGGGCCTTCTTTAACCTGGGGCTGATCAACTACATACGCGGTGGCCGGCGCATGCTGCCATGCGAGGCCGGGAGCGCCAACTTCTTTATTGAACCAAACGGAGAGGTGTTCCCCTGTAACGGCCTCGAGGAGAGGTACTGGAAAGAAAGCATGGGAAACATACACAAGGTAGAGAGTTTCGAGGAGCTATGGTTCAGCCCGCAGGCGGAAAGGGTGCGCCAGAATGTTCGCTCCTGCCCCAAGAACTGCTGGATGGTGGGGACGGCGGCACCGGTGATGAAAAAATACCTTCGTCACCCAGCGGGATGGGTTACCAAAAACAAGCTAAAGAGCGTACTTGGCAAGCCGATATGCATTGATGATATCCCGTGGTATGACGTGGGACAGGATCCGGCGCAGGGAAATCTGCGCACATCGGGCGCGAATACTGGCGGCAAGGCCAGTCAACCAGTTTTCACGCTATCCGAAGAAGAGCTGGCAGATATGCTAAGGGATGAATAGATGCGCGGTCCATATTGGATGACTGGACGCACCGCGATACGGATAGACGGTCCATACGAGCCGTGATGATCTCTGTTCGGTTTCCGGAGCCACGAGCAAAATTGAGCAATAAGCACATCTTCTTTGGCTGGGTAATGATTGCCAAGGGCATAGGGATAGTACTGGTTGTAATCGGCCATTTCCATCTTCCCGATTCGCCCGAAGCATGGCATGACATCAGGAGAATCATATATTTATTCCATATGCCCCTGTTTTTCATTCTGTCTGGCTTTCTGTACATCCACGCAAAACTCAGCT
>DRMK01000265.1 GCA_011322575.1 Gammaproteobacteria bacterium | reverse complement strand
GATATTTACAAACCCGGTTTCCTGGCAGTTCTCCTGCTATTGCGGCACAAGGATCGTGCTGCGTTTTTTTTTGTCATTCGCGAACCACCATGCCCGCCTCTCCAAACCAGTAACCGTTGCACTGCTCCTCGCCCACCACGTGACCTAGCGTATCGTAGATCTCCTGCACCGCACCCTCCCCGGTTATGGCCCTGTGAAAGGCGTCCACAATCTCACCCATATGCCGGGAACGGGGAGAAAGCCGCACCACATCCACTCCTAGCGCATCCAGATCCGGGATTTCGCGCAGCAGGTTGCAGGTACGACCGGACTGGGTCTGGATCCCGTTGAGCACCAGAAACTGTTCGCCCTCCTGGGTGGCCAGCGACATACCGTCGGGATAATCCGCGCAGCAGAGCTTACAGTCGTCCTTGGGCAGGTCCCGGTTACGGGCAGTGAAACAACGCGCCGAAAAGGCCAGAGGCATGCGCCCGTAGACAAACAGCTCGGTCTGCAATCCGGATGGGCGCCGCTCCTGCATCCCCGCCATGGTCTCCCGTGACATCTCCATGGGCGCAACCCAGCGCATGGCTCCCAGTTCCGCCAGCAGCTCCAGGGTGGCCTGATTGTAGCTGTTCAGGTGGGGACCGGCTACGAACGGCACGCCGGCCTGGGCCGCTACGCTCACCGCCGCCATATCGTTGGCCTCCACGGCAAAGCTGCCGTTGTTCACGATACGGCGCATGGTACGCAGCTCCGACTCCGACTCCAGCAGGGTAAGGGTGGAGAGCAACACCTCCTTGCCGGCGTTGGCAAGCCGCTCCGCCAGCAGCTGCCAATCGGCGAGGGTAAGGGTGCGCCGCTTGGAGCAGACCGTCTCTCCCAAATAGACGATGTCCACCGGCAGCCGTTCCAGGCTGCGATAGAATTCGAACACCTCGTCGCGTGACCAGAAATACAGGATCGGCCCTATCGCCAGTTTCATGTTGCTCTCTGCTCCAGCCATCCCTACTGCCACGCGCGGTCCAGGGCGCCGAGGGTGTGGGTGGTACCCTCCGCAACGCGATCCAGCTGGGCAACCCACTCCCCGTCGGGGCGGTAGTTCTCCGGATCGGCCAGGCAGGCATCCAGCGCCTGGCGCATCACCCTTGTAACCTGCCGCACGTAGGCCGGGCTGCGCTGCCGCCCCTCCACCTTGAGCGCCGTCACGCCCGCCTGCAGCAGCTCCGGCAGATGGTCCAGCAGGCTCAGACTGGTGGGCTCCTCGATGGCGTAGTCCACCCGCCCGTTCACCTGGAAACGCCCCTTGCACAGCACCGGATAGCCGGCGCTCTCTCCCGGCCCGTAGGAGTCGATGAGTACGCCGTTGAGGCGCGAGCGGCGCCCGCTGGCATCCTCCTCCCAGCGCACCGCTTTGGCCGGCGAGCAGGCTCCGCAGGTATTGGGGGACTCGCCGGTTACATAGGATGACAGGGTGCAGCGCCCCTCCACCATGACGCACAGGCTGCCAAAACCGAACACCTCGATCTCCACCTCGGTGTTGGTTACCAGATGTCTCACCTGGGCGAAGGAGAGCACCCGCGGCAGCACCGCGCGCTGGATGCCGAACTGCTCCCGGTAGAAGTTTATCGCCTCGTAGCTGGTAGCCGAGCCCTGCACCGAGAGGTGCAGGCGCATCCCGGGATGGGTCCGCGCCGCATAGCGCATCAGGCCGGGATCCGCCATGATGAGCGCATCGAAGCCCAGGGAGGCCGCCTGGTCCACCGCCTTGCACCAGTGCTCCCAGCTGCCGGGCTGGGGGAAGGTGTTGAGCGCCAGCAGCACCTTCACGCCACGCTCATGGGCATAGCGGATCCCCTTGCGTGCGCCATCCTCGTCGAAGTTGAGGCCGGGGAAATTGCGCGCGTTGGTGGCATCGCGAAACCCCATGTAGACCGCATCAGCGCCACTCTCCACCGCCGCCTTGAGCGCCGGCAGGCTGCCGGCGGGGCATATCAGCTCAATCTGTTTCATCTCATCCACTCCCGGTAGTCCCGGTAACCTTCACACCATCCGCCACACCCTGCCGGGTGCCCCGCCGTGCCAGTTCGTTCTCGATCCCGTTCAGCACCCGCCATTTCCAGGCGCACCAGCGGGGCGCCAGCAACAGCGGCTCCCGCGCGGTGCCGGTAAGACGGTGATAGACCACCCCGGAGGGTGTCATCTCCACCAGATCCGCCGCCAGGGAGACATACTCCGCGAAACGCCACGGCTGGTACTCTCCACGGCGCCACTCACCGGCCAGGCGGGTGCCCTTGACCACATGCAGCGGGTGCAGCTTGAGGCCATCCACCCCCTCCTCCAGAACCCGCCGCAGGGTGGTACGCACGTGAAACGGCTCCTCCCCCGGCAGCCCGGCGATAAGGTGGGTACAGACCGGCAGGCCGCGCCCCCGTGCCCCGCGCAACGCGCGGCGATACTCGGCGAAGCCATGCCCGCGATTCACGCGCCGCAGCGTTTCGTCGAAACTGGACTGCAACCCTAGCTCCAGCCATACCTCGAGGCCCCGCTCCCGGTAGGAGGCCAGCAGATCCAGCACCTCCTCCGAGACACAGTCGGGCCTGGTGCCGACGCACAGACCGATCACTCCCGGCTGGGCCAGGGCCCGATCGTACTGCTGCCGTAGCCGCTCCACCCTGTCATAGGTGTTGGTGTAGGCCTGAAAGTAGGCCAGCAGCAACCGCGCCCCGGTGCGCCTTGCGATCACCCCGCTCCCGGCCGCAATCTGCTGCTCCAGCGGGACGATGGCCCGGCCATTGGGGCTGAAGGAGCCGTTGTTGCAGAAGCTGCACCCACCGCGGCCGATGCTCCCGTCCCGGTTGGGGCAGGTGAAACCGGCGTCGATGGCCACCTTGTGCACGCGCTCCCCGTAACGGGCCAGCAGGCTCTGCCCGAAGGTGGTGACGTAGTCCGACAGCGCCATGCCGGTCGGCTATCCGACCACGTCCAGCACCCGGCGCCGGAAGCCGACCCCGAGCCGCCGGGCAAGGTCCCGGCAGGCGGCGATATCCACACCCTCCAGCCCGTCGATGGCGGTCATGGTCACCTCCGGGACGTGCCGGTGCGCACGCCGGGCAAACTCCAGCACCGCCGCAAAGCTGCCGGCATGACGCGGGCGGCAGTGGCGCTCGTAGGTCGCCTCGTCCTGGGCGTTCACGGATATGGAGATGGCATCCACCACTCCGGCAAACTCGGGAGTGACATCCCGGCCATGTACCAGGTTGGCCAGACCGTCCGTATTCACCCTTACGCGTGCGCCCCGCTCCTTCATGCGGCGCGCCACCTCCAGCATCACATCCAGGCGCAGCGTCGGCTCACCCAGGCCACAGAACACCAGCTCTGCATACTCTGCCGGATTTCCTGCCGCCGCCACGATCTCCTCCACGCCGGGCTCGCCGCGCAGCCGCAGCCCGTAGTCCCTGACCTCCCAGCTGCCGTTGAACTTGGGGCAGAAGGCGCAGCGCAGGGTGCAACGGCTGGTAATGTTCAGATAACAGTTGCCGTTCAGCAGGTAGGAGATGGTGGAAGAGCCGCCCACGCCGCGGCCCTCCGCCTTCCTGTCCGCTTCAGCCGCGTGCAATGTTATATCGGAAGCACTTTTTTGCATTGATTTCGATCAGTAGTTGCCAAATAATGAAATTTTAGTGATTGATAATACTCTCAGGAGTCGCCGTGTTTATCCGTCTGTTCATTCCCTTGGTTATGCTTTCCGCCCTCGCCGTCGCAATCGGAGCCGCAGCGACGCACTATTTCGGACCAGGGATCACACTCCCCTATCTGGTCATGCTGCTGCTCGCTACCCCGGCGCTTGCGGTCCTGTTCTATCCTGTCCTGCGGCATAATCTCGGGAGCACACTGTGTGCGCAAAACGGTGACCAGGCCGAAAACAGAGAGCTGGAGCGGCTCAAGGCAGAGTTCGTTGCATCCATGTCCCATGAACTGCGTACGCCACTGAACTCCATTATCGGGTTCACCGGCATCATCCTGCAAGGGATGTCAGGTGAAATCAACCAGCGCCAGCGCGATCAACTGGAGAGGGTGCTCACTTCGGCCAAGAAACTGCTGAGCATGATTTCCGACGTAATCGAGATCGCCAAAATCGATTCCGGCGCTACCAAACCCTGTCTGACGAATTTCTTCCCCAAGCAAGCCATTCAGGATTCCATTACTGATATGCGCAGGGAAAACAACCATATCTTCAATGAAGTAGATATTGAAGTAGATATTTCACCCGAGATGGAGTTCCGCACCGACGCAAAAAAACTGGTCCAGTGCGTTCTCAACCTGGTGGTTTATATTGTAGAATACGCGAATATAGAGAATATAAAAATTGCTGCTGGCAAAACTGGCCAGATCGCAACCATAACCATCGGCACCATAAGCCCCATACCGGATCGGCTGCCGCTGGAACGCCTTGTAACCTCCATGCAACCGCAGGGAGGGGAGCCGTCATGCGGGGTGCGAACCGACAATGAAATTAGAATGCACCTTACAAAAAAGATAATAACGAGCCTGCCGGGGGGAAATCTGGCGCTTGGATCCAATCCGGACGATGGTGTACTGCTGTGCCTGGAACTTCAGGCATAGCTGAAAAGCAACAGTATGAACATTATAATCGTCGAGGACGATGATAACTCGAGCCTGCTGCTGACTACAGCCCTGGAGGCTGCAGGCCATGCGGTCGAGAACGCATCCGACGGCGAGCACGCCCTGCGCATCATGCGCGGCTCGCCTCCGGATCTGGTAATCTCGGATATCCTGATGCCGGGTATGGACGGCTTCGAGATGTGCCGTGTCATCAAGGCGGATCCGGAGCTGAAGCATATCCCGGTTATATTCTATACTGCCACCTACACCGATCCGCAGGATCGCGAACTGGCTCTGGCTCTTGGCGCTGCCCGCTATTTGATAAAGCCGATTGAAATCAACGATCTGCTGGAGATTATTCACAAAACCCTTACCTGCCATCAGACCCGTTGTCACACAACCCAGCGCGGCAGCAGTATTAACGTCGACCGGCTGCACCGGGAACGCCTGGCGTACAAGCTGGACAGCAAGGTGCGTCTGCTGGAGGCGGAGAAACGGAAGCTCGAAGAGAGCGAAGCACGCTATTGTTCGCTAATCAACGATGTCCTGGACAACTCTGCCATCGCCTTGCTGATCCTGGACAATAACAACACCGTTATCTGGCTCAACAAATCCTTCGAACGATACTT
>DRMK01000264.1 GCA_011322575.1 Gammaproteobacteria bacterium | reverse complement strand
GGATGCCGTGCCGATTTACGGGCTCAATTACAAGGACAAGCGCCCCGATGCGCTCAACTGGCTGAACCGGCTGGGCAACCCCTATACCGCCAGCGCTTTCGACGAGAAGGGAAGAGTGGGTATCGACTGGGGTGTCTACGGGGTACCGGAGACATTTGTGGTGGACAGCAAAGGGGTCATCCGCTACAAGCAGATCGGGCCGATCACCGAGGAGGCATGGCGGGAGACCATCCTGCCGCTCATCGAAAAGATTCGGGCGGAGGAAGGATGAGACGACTGCTACTGCCAATTTCGTTGCTGCTGTTGCTGTGCGGGGGCGCCGCGGTGGCCAGCATCAATGCCTACGTGTTCGATACGCCGCAGCATGAACAGCGATTCAAGAAACTTATTGCCGAACTACGCTGCCTGGTATGCCAGAACCAGAATCTTGCCGACTCCGACGCCGATCTGGCAAAGGATCTGAAGGACGAGATCTATGAAATGATTCAGGATGGCAAGAGTGATGCCGAGATAATCGACTTCATGGTGGCCCGGTATGGCGATTTCGTTCTGTATCGTCCCCCGGTGAAACCGATCACCTACATGCTCTGGGTGGGGCCCTTCATTCTGTTCGTTCTGGGGGCAGTGGTGCTGGTGCTGTTCGTGCGGCGCCGAAACCAGGATGTGCTGGACAGCGGCGAACTGAGCGGCGAGGAGCGGCAGCGGCTGGAGGGGCTTCTCAAGGAACAGCGCGAAACACCGGACAGTGACGGGAGGCGCGGATGACTGCATTTTGGGTTGGAGTGGCAATCATGTCACTGATTGCATCGCTCCTGCTGGCGTGGCCCATCTGGAGAAGAAAGGTGGAGAGGGCGGTCATGGGACAGGACCAGCTCAACGTGGCCATCTTCGAGGACCGGATGAAGGAGCTGGACGCCGAGCTGGCCAGCGGGGTGCTCACCGTGGAGCGCCATGAACAGGCCAGGAACGAGTTGCAACGGGACCTGCTGCAGAACGCCGGGACCGAAACGGCCGCTGTTGCACGGGGTAACGGCGGGCGCTGGGCGGCACCGCTGCTGGCGGCGCTGGTGCCTGCCTTGGCGGTGTATGTCTATCTTCAGGTAGGGTCTCCGGAAATTATCGACAAGCCACCCGTGACCGCCGCGCCGCCCCAGCACCAGGAGGCAGGGCAGGGGATGGCCGGAGACATGCAGACCATGGTGCAGCGTCTGCAGGACCGGCTGCGGAGCAACCCGGAGGATGTGGATGGCTGGGTGCTGCTGGGGCGCTCCATGGTGATGTTGCGGCGCTATCAGGAAGCGGCGGACGCCTACGGCAAGGCCTATGAGCTGGTAGGCGACGTGCCGGAGATCATGGCCCAGTATGCCGAGACCCTGGCGCTGGCGCAGGAGGGCAGTTTCCAGGGCAGGCCCAGCGAGCTGCTCCAGCGCGCCAAGCAGGTGGATCCGGAGGCGCCGCGGGTGATGTGGCTGCTGGGGGTGGTGGCGGCCCAGCAGGGGGATACCGCAAAGGCCGCCGGAATCTGGCAGCGGCTGTTGAAGGTGCTGCCTGCGGACAGCGAGGCGGCGCGTATGGTCAAGGGTAGTATCGACCAGCTTGGGGGAGCGGTTGCGGAACAGGGCGAAAGCGGGGCCGTCACCGGCAGTATCGCCCTGCAGGTGGATATATCCCCCGAGCTGAAAGAGAAGACTTCTCCGGAAGATGTAGTATTCATCTTCGCCCGCCCCGTGCAGGGTCCGCGCATGCCTCTGGCGGCGGTCCGGCACCGGGTCGGCGAGCTGCCGCTGGCGGTCACCCTGGATGACAGCATGAGCATGACCGGCAAGAAGCTCTCCTCCTACGAGCAGGTGGAGGTGGTGGCGCGGATCTCGAAGAGTGCGTCGCCGATGCCGCAGGCGGGCGATCTGGAGGGCAGCGTGATAGCCAGGACTGGAGATTCGGGTAAAGTGGTCGTGAACATCGATCACGTTCGCCAATAGCGCAGGGTGTCACGGGTGGCGCTGCCGCCCGCTTCCGTTCGCCGGTTTGTCAAACAGTTCTTCCACTGATTGCGCGGAGGCTCCAAACCGAGGAACCTCCCATTTTGCCGAACCACCGGAGTTTACCCGGCGGGTTCGCAATCGAGGGTGATTGTCCAGCCTCTCGAGGAGGCCGCCGGGTGGCGCCAACTTGCCGTTCGTCCACTCCGTGTGAGAAGTGCTCCGTCAATTTCCTGATGCCTGTTTCCCGCAAAAATACCCTGCTAAAACAAGGTATTTGGCTCAACCTCGCTCCGTGACGAAAGTTTTGTCCGGCTTGAAATCGGACTGCCGCCGTGATAGTTTTCCGTTCCATGGCACAGACAAACTTTCAACGGGGCAGCGCATCTACCCGGATTTTCCCGGAACTCCTCTTCCACCAGCCGCTGCGGTGCCGCGCACGGGCATTTCTTTCTCTTTTCATGCTGGCTCTGATACTCATGCCAGCGCTTTTTCTGTCGGGCTGCGGTGGCTCTCCGGTCAAGGAGAAGGTCGATCTGGTATGGCCGCCGCCTCCTGAACAGCCGCGTGTCCGTTATCTCGGTTCCTACAGCTCCCAGCTGGACCTGAAGGGCAGGAGCAGCCTCAAGGCGCGGCTTCTGGGCGAAGACCCCCGCGGTTTCGGTCTCCAGAAACCGTACGGTGTCACCGCAACCGACGATGGTCGCCGCATCTACGTGGCCGATACCAAGCGCGCGGCGATCGTGGTGTTCGATTTCGACACCAAGAAGGTCTATCCGTTCCAAACCGATGCGGCCGGGGCGCTGCAATCTCCCATCGAGGTGCGGGTGGACAGCCGGGGACGGCTCTATGTTACCGATCCGGTGCGCAGCAGACTGTTCATCTTCAGCCCTGAGGGGAAGACGCTCTACGCCTTGGGCGCCAGCGAAAAGCTGGAGCGGCCCACCGGCCTCGCCCTGGACGAACAGCGTGAGCGGATTTACGTGGCCGACAGGGGAACACACCGCATCCTGGTCTACAACCTGGATGGAGAATTCCAGTACGCCTTCGGTGAAAGGGGCACCGGTCCCGAGCAGTTCAACCTCCCCATCAACCTCGCCGTGGATCGGGATGGCAATCTCTATGTGGTCGATTTCGGAAACTTCCGCGTCCAGATGTTCTCCTCCGGAGGCGATTTTCTGGGGATGTTTGGCGAGGCCGGGGACAAAATGGGCAATATGGCGCGTCCCAAGGGGATAGCCGTGGACAGCGACGGACACATCTATGTGGTGGATGCCGCGTTCGGTAACTTCCAGATCTTCAACAGGGAGGGGCGCATCCTGCTGTTTGTGGGGCAGATGGGACACAATCCCGGACAGTTCTGGCTACCCACCGGGATGTACATAAACGCACAGAACCGCATCTATGTCTCCGATTCACTCAATGCCCGTATTCAGGTATTCCAGTACCTGCCGGAGCAGGACATGAACGGCAGGTAGCTGCAGTGCCGCATTGGCCGGGACTTTCGTTGCCCGGTGGAGCCGGGCCGTGCCAACGAATTTGACGGCGGCATGCATCTAGAGTCAAGGAGGGTGTGATCATGAAATACCATCCCAGTTACAGGTATTTTGGCCTGGCCATGCTGATGGTGGCCATGGCGGGTTCGGCGGGCGTGGCGAGGGCGGGAATCGCCACTACCAAGCACAACCTCTCCGTTGCCGGTCCTGGCACGGTCAAATCGATCGACGAAACCGAGATCTGCGTTTTCTGCCATACTCCCCACCGGGCAATAAAAAATGACAACATCCCTCTGTGGAACCACAATCTTTCCAGCGCCGGTAACTATGGGGTCTATACCAGCCCCACGTTTGACGGTGCCACCACCATCCAGGATCTCGGCGGCACCGACGCGACCACGGCGGCGGTAAGCAACCTGTGTCTCTCCTGTCACGACGGGACGGTTGCCATCAACGCTCTCAACAACCCGTCCAACGCCAACCCGAACGGGATTCCAACCATGGGAGGAACGGAGGCCGACGGTACCATTCCGGTTGGTAACGCCAGGCTGGGCACGGATTTGACGGATGACCATCCGGTTAATTTCATATTCGATTCCGCGCTGTTTGCCGTTGACAACTCCCTGAACGATCCTGCGACCCTGAGTGGTGTGGTGTTGTTCAACGGGACGGTCCAGTGCGCTTCTTGCCATGATCCACACAACAGCGTGAACCCGACCTTTCTGCGCGTAAGCAATACCGGCAGCGCGCTATGCCTGAGATGCCACAATAAATAGCGCAAATCTGTTTTGGCTGCTTCCAAACCCTCAATCGATGGATTTTCCTGTGGGCATGAAAGTTGCATTTCAGATTATTCAGCTGGAACTATCGGCGTGACTCCATTTTTGTGCTCAAAGCGCCGAGGAACCTATATATGAGGGGATGGGTATCGAGATGAGCCGGGGGAGACGGCGAAGCGAAACCGCTGGGCTCGGGGCGGGGGTTCCGCGCTTGTGGAAGGAGGGGCTCTTTATTCTTCTCTCTCTGGCGTCATTCTCCGTGACGGCGGCGCGCCTGTTTGATTACACCCACCGAAGTTTCACTCTCACCGGCGGGCTGGGCCTGCGTTACGAGGACTACGACTACAACACCGGCAGCGTCACCAGCTACAGCCGCCGCACCCTGGAGGAGGAGCTGAAGCTAGGGAGCACCGGTTTCGTCTGGGATCCGCGATTTTTGCTGTTCGATGCCGGGATAACGCTGCGCAACAGGGATACCGCCTACCACAACGGTGATTCCGACATAGATACGCTGGGTTACCGGATTACCACAACCTGGTTCAGGGAACGCAATCCTTTCGTCCTGTACGCCTACAAGAGCACCAACACCTATTCACCGAGAACCGGTCCCTCCTACGAATTCATCAACAGCAACTACGGTTTTCGCTGGCGGGTCGCCTCCCGCTTGCTGGGCATGGTGAGGTTCGGGTACGACCGGGGACGCACCCAATCCGACAATAGCAATACCGTCCGCCTGGATGAATACAAGGATTCGGTTAATGTCGAGGGCAAACGCACCTTTGGCAAGGTTTACAAAATCCACTCCACAGTCCACTACGGATACCGCTATGACAATAGCGAGGATGACCAAGCCGGGCGATACTATCGACAGAACTACTGGTATGTGCAGGACAACACCAAATTCAGCGAGCGCGTCAACCTGCGCGCCGGATTTACCTACTACGATCGTTTCGACAAGTTGAGGGACGGTTTCAACGGTAACGTCAATGAGATCGACAGCAGCCATGCGAACCTCAATATGGGATTGAACGTGGTCTCCTCTGACAAACTCAGCCATTACTACAATCTGGGCGCGTCTTTCAACGGGGTCAACAGCTCGCGGGTCGACAATTACAACATGACAGCGGGAGTAAACTACCGGTTTGCCGAGTACTGGAGCAGCAACGGCGCCCTGTTGCTCGTCGGTACATCCAGCGACGGCGGCAGTGGTTCCGCGGATTACGACCGTTCCGCCTGGGGTGCGAAAGGAGGGGTGGCCTACACACGATCCTACGGGCGTACTTCGGCGCGTGCAGGTTACAGTGCCGGTTTCGAGTTTCCCCTGTCCAGCAGCTACAGTGAGGATACTATTGTCACTCACTCTCTCCACGCCGGTTACTCTCGCAGGTGGTCACCGCGTTATAACGATTCTCTAAGCTATCGTCTCAACTATCAAAGTGGTTCCCGGTATGAAAGCGCCAGTCGCGAGCGGATCGAGCACAACATCAACTACAGTGTCAACAGCCGTCTGGCGGGCGGGGACTCCATACGAACGGCGCTCAATTTCCGTGACTGGCGGGAGACCAGCAGCGGGCAGCTGGGAATAGACAACAGCAATCGCACCATACGGGGCGATATCTACTGGACCCACCGTTTCTGGGAGCGGCACAGATTGGCCGTATCGGCGGGTATAGGTGATACCACTAGCGGCAGCAGGGGCAGAATTGCTGACTATGCTTTCTGGTACTCCCAGGCGCGAATATCCATGAGGCCCTGGCGGAGACTCGGGCTTACGGCATTGGCCAGATACGAGGATCGGAGCGGGGATACCTCGAATCTGGGCCCCAGATTGACGCTGGAGTCGAATCTCAACTACACCTTGGCGAAATGGCAGGTGCGTCTTCAGTACCGCTATCATGACGCAGATTACGAGGCTGGCGCCTATCAGGACAGCTGGTTGACGCTGTATTTGACGCGTAATTTCGGAATACGTTTTTAGTACTCCGTCATGAAGTCACTCTGCAACATACTGTTTATCCTTGCCGCGGCGCTTGTGCTGGTAGTTTCACCTGTTTTCGGCGCAGACAGCTCCGGTCCTCCCGCCAACAAGAAGGTTCCGGCGGCGGAACTAGTGTGGCCGCCCCCGCCTCTCGAACCGCGCATCCGTTACCTGAGATCAATCTCCACCTCCGATGACATTAGGGGGAAAAAGGGGTTCTGGCGCAAATTCTGGGAGTTTTTTCGTGGACCTGATACCCGCGCCATGATCAAGCCCATGTCCGTGGCGGTGGATGGCAAGGGTAGAATTTATGTCGCGGATCCCGCTGCCGGGATGATCCACATCTTCCACTCGGAAAAGAGGAAATACAGCTTTATCGAGGCGATCGGAGGGAAAGAGCTGCGGTTTCCCATCGGTTTGGCAGTGGATGAAGGTGACAATCTTTACGTGGCGGATGGCCAGAGGAAACAGATATTTTCCCTGACAACGCGCGGGAAACCCGGCCGGATTTACGGGAAACCCGGTCAGCTGCAGCGCCCTGCCGGGATCGCGGTCGATTCCCGCCGCGGATTGCTCTATGTGGCGGATCCCCCTGCGCACGATATCAAGATTTTCAGTCTCGACAGTGGCAAGTTGACAGGAAGCATCGGCAGAAGAGGGGTGGGAGCAGGTGAATTCAACTTTCCTGCCTGGCTGACGGTGGGCGCCAAGGGACAGCTCCATGTAACTGACAGCCTGAACGGCCGCATCCAAACCCTGTCGTCCGACGGCAAGCCTGTCTCCAGCTTCGGCAAGCTTGGGGACGGCACCGGGAGTTTCAGCTCTCCGAAAGGTGTCGCCGTGGACAGCGATGGCCACCTGTACGTCGCGGACGCCGGTTTCGACAATATCCAGATTTTCGACCAGCGTGGCAGGCTGCTGCTCTATTTTGGCGGCAGCGGCCAGGCTCCGGGGCTTTTCTGGATGCCTGGAGGGGTGTTCATCGATGGAGATGACAGAATCTATGTGGCCGACTCCTATAACAGGCGGGTGCAGATCTTCCAGTATCTGAAAGCGAAAGGATCGCCATGAAGAGACACAAAGGCATAGCGTTGTTTTTGTTTCTTCTAATGGTT
>DRMK01000263.1 GCA_011322575.1 Gammaproteobacteria bacterium | reverse complement strand
CGGACGAAAACATCCATGTGGGGCCGAGCGACTACGTTCCGTGGCAGAACGACAACAAGATCTGCTTTATCCGCATGGAGGGAAAACTGTTCGGCGACGTTCCCATGAACCTGGAGCTGCGCCTCTCGGTAGAGGATTCGCCCAACTCCGCCGGCGTGGCCATCGACTCCATCCGCTGCGCCAAGCTGGCCCTGGAGCGGCGCCTCGGTGGCGTGATCCATCCGCCGTCCAGCTATTTCTGCAAGCATCCGCCCCGGCAGGTCACGGACGACGAAGCGTGGCGCCTGATGGAGGCGTTCATCCATGACGGCGGAGAGAGCTTGCATGAAGTGTCTGATACTGGCGGCGGGGAAAGGGAGCCGGTTGCGGCAGCGGGCTGACAGCAAGCCCCTGCTGAAACTGCTGGGCGTCCCGCTCATCGAGCGGGTGATACGCAACGCCGCGGAGGCCGGCATACGGGAGTTCGTGGTGGTGACGGGCCATCAGGAGCCGCAGGTGCGGGAGTTCCTGACCGGTCTCGCCCGGCGGCTCGCCCTGCCCATCCACACCGCGCACAACCCGGAGTGGCAAAACAGCGAAAACGGCCGCTCCATCCTGGCCGCCCGTCATCTGCTGCGGCAGGAGGATAGCTTCCTGCTGACCATGGCGGACCACCTCATGGAGCCCGCCTTGATCGGCAGGGTGCTGGATGCCGCGCCGCCCCCCGCCGGCGGGGTGCTGCTGGCCGTGGACGGTGAAATCGCCAATCCGCTGGTGGACAGGGAGGATGTGACCAGGGTGCATCGGGATGACGACCGGATCACCGCCATCGGCAAGGGGCTGGAGCCGTTCGATGGCTACGACACCGGCCTGTTCCTGTGCACCCCCGGGCTGTTCGGGGCGCTGGAGCGCTCCGCGGAACGGGGGGACAGCTCCCTCTCCGGAGCCGTCGCGCGGCTGGCGGAGGAGAGCCGGGCCGGGGCGGTGGCGGCGGACGGCCTGTTCTGGTGTGACGTGGACGACGAGGCGGCCCTGGGCCGCGCCGAGGAGGCGCTGCTGCAACGCCTGCGGGGCAAGCAGCACGACGGGCCGGTATCGCGCCTGCTCAATCGCCCCCTCTCCATCCGGATCTCCCGGTGGCTGGCCGGCAGCCCGGTGACGCCAAACCAGATCTCCCTGTTCAGCTTCGCCCTCTCCCTGCTGGCGGCCTGCCTGTTCACCCTGGGTGGCTACGCGGCGCTGGCCCTGGGGGGAGTGCTGGCCCAGCTGGCCTCAATCGTGGACGGCTGCGATGGCGAGATCGCCCGGCTGAAGTATCAAGGCTCCGACTTCGGGGGCTGGTTCGACGCCGTGCTCGACCGCTACGCGGACGCCCTGCTGCTGTTCGGGCTGACCTGGCATGCGTGGCGCGAAGGGGGTGCGGAACCCGCCCTGCTGCTGGGTTTCGCCGCCATCACCGGCTCTTTCATGCTCAGCTACACCGCCGACAAGTACGACGGACTGATGCGCAGGCTGGAGAGCGGGAAACGGGGCGTCTCCTGGCGGATGGGGCGCGATCTGCGCGTCTTCCTGATCATGCTCGGGGCGGTGCTCCACCTTCCCCTCCTGATCCTCGGCGTCATCGCCCTGCTCATGAACTTGGAGACCCTGCGCCGGATCTGGATCTGCCGCCCGCGGACAACCGCTCCATGAATCCGGGCCGCTGCGCACGCCAGCGGATCCGGCGCTTCATCGCCCGCTCCCCGGTAGCGGAGGATCCCCGTCACGCGGAAAACACCCTTGCCTGGCTACTGAAGCTGGAACCCCGGGCGGACGAGGCGCTCCAGCTGGCGGCACTGGCACACGATATCGAACGCGCCAGACCGGATCGGCTGCGGCGGGAAGACTACGCCGACTACGATCGCTTCAAGGCGGATCACGCCGCCCGCGGCGCCCTCATGCTGGCCGAAATCCTGCGGCAGTGCCGCGTGGATCCGGAGCTGGCAGCCGAAAGCTGCCGCCTGGTGAGATTGCACGAAACCGGCGGTGACCCGCGCAGCGATCTGCTGCGGGATGCGGACAGTTTGTCCTTTTTCGACCTCAATCTGCCGCTCTACCACCAACGGGAGGGGGAGGATGAAACCCTGCGGCGCTGCATCTGGGGTATCCGGCGCCTGTCACGCGGAGGACTGGAGCTGCTCGCCACGATAAATCACCCTCCTCACCTGCGGCGCTTGATCCGCGAGGCGCTCGGCACATCCGGCAACCTGCCCCTCTCCGGCGTTACTGAAGGTTGTACCCGCGCTCCTCGTGAAGGGCCAGATCCAGACCCTCGATCTCCTGCTCCTCGGAGACTCGCAGACCCACCACGGCATCCACCACCTTGAGCAGCCCCCAGGTCACCGCGGCAGTAAAGGCCACCGTAGCAAAGATCCCGATTAGCTGCACGTAGACCTGTCCCCCCATGGAGCCGATCCCGTCCGCATAGCCGTAACCGCTGAACACCCCCAGCGAAACCGAGGAAAATACTCCGGCCAGCAGGGTTCCCAGCATGCCCCCCACCCCGTGGACAGGAAACACGTCGAGGGAGTCATCTATCTCGAGAACCTGCTTGATGTACTGGGTGGCGTTGAAACAGACAAACCCGGCCAGCAAGCCGATGACCAGGGCGCCGCCCGGACCGACGAAGCCGGAGGCCGGGGTTATGGTTCCCAGACCGGCCACCATGCCGGTAACGGTTCCCAGCATGCTGGGCTTGCCAAACCTTTTCCACTCGATGAACATCCAGGTCAGGGCCGCAGTCGCTGCGGAGATGTGGGTCACCAGCATGGCCATGGCGGCAGTTCCGTCCGCGGCCAGCGCGCTGCCGCCGTTGAAACCGAACCAGCCCACCCACAGCATGCCGGCCCCGGTCACCGTCATGGTCATATTGTGTGGCATGATGGCTGCGCTGCCAAAACCTCTCCTCGGCCCCAGCACGATGGCGGCCACCAGCGCAGCCACGCCGGCCGTGATATGCACCACCGTACCGCCGGCAAAATCATACAGCCCCATGGCACCCAGCCATCCACCGCCCCACACCCAGTGGGTAATGGGCGCATAGACGAACACCAGCCACAGCGCGCTGAAGATGAGCATGGCGGAAAACTTCATGCGTTCGGCAAAACCGCCGATTACCAGCGCCGGGGTGATTACTGCAAAGGTCATCTGGAACAGCATGAATATGGACTCCGGGATGGTCCCCACCAACGAGTCACGGCCCACGCCGGCCATCATCACCTTGCTCAGATCTCCGATAAGGGCGTTGCCCTCGGCAAAGGCCAGACTGTAGGCGAACAGCAGCCACAGAATCGACGAAACCCCGGCAATGGCGAAACACTGCATCAGCACGGAGAGCACGTTGCGGGTCCGCACCAGACCACCGTAGAAAAGGGCCAGTCCCGGCAGCGTCATGAACAGCACCAGCGCTGTCGAACCAAGAATCCACGCCGTGTCCGCACCACTCATGGTGACCTCACCACCCGCCAGCGCCACACCGGGAAGGCACAATGCTCCTCCCGCCACCCCCAGAAAATTCGATACCCGTTTTATGTACATCTCCACTCCCCTTCGGCCAGGAACTACAACGCCTCCTCCCCGGACTCCCCGGTGCGGATACGCACCGCCTGCTCCAGATCCACCACGAAGATCTTGCCATCCCCAATCTTTCCGGTATTGGCGGAACGGCTGACAGCATCGATGGTCCGCTCCAGCAGATCGTCCGGAATGGCAACCTCGATCTTCACCTTGGGCAGGAAATCCACCACATACTCTGCTCCCCGGTAGAGCTCGGTATGCCCTTTCTGACGTCCGAACCCCTTAACGTCGGTGACCGTGATCCCCTGCACACCGATTTCCGAAAGGGCCTCACGGACGTCGTCCAGCTTGAATGGCTTGATAATGGCCGTTATCAGTTTCATGCTCACCCTCCTCTGCTGTCTGCCGTGCCGATATTGCCCCGGCAACTAAAGATGTAATTATTTGGTTGCCGGGGCAATAATATCACGCCACGGCTGGCTGCGCACCATAACGGTGCAGGGCAGTAACTCGTGCCCGAAAATTGATCGGGAGAGGGTGAGCTACAAACCGGTATCGATTCCCGCTACAATGTCCCCATGATAAAGACAGAGTTTCTTGACAATCTCGTAAACCAGGTGATGAAGGCCCTGCCCGTAGGCGGCGGCCAGCTCACCAGGGATCTGGAGAAAAACCTGCGCGCCGCCATGCAGGGGGTGTTCACCCGCATGGATCTGGTGACCCGCGAGGAGTTCGAGCTGCAGAGCGAGCTGCTGGCCAGATCCCGCGCCAAGCTGGAGCTGCTGGAGCAGCAGATAGCTGAACTGGAAGCCCGGCTGAAAGAGAACGGCTAGGCCGCGGATGCCGCTGGCCACGACCTACTGCAGGGCACAGGCCGGTATCGACGCACCTTCCGTGATCGTCGAAGTGCACCTCTCCAGCGGCCTGCCCGGCCTGAACATCGTCGGCCTACCCGAAACGGCGGTCAAGGAGAGCAGGGACAGGGTGCGCGGTGCAATCCTGAACAGCCGGTTCGAGTTTCCCATGCAGCGCATAACCATCAACCTGGCTCCCGCCGATCTCCCCAAGGAGGGGGGGCGTTTCGACCTGCCTGTTGCCCTGGGGATTCTCGCCGCCTCGAAGCAGATTCCGCACCAAGAGCTGGATCGATATGAGTTCTTCGGAGAGCTGGCCCTGAGTGGCGAACTGCGCCCGGTGCGCGGCATACTGCCCGCGGCGCTGCAGACCCGCAAGGCGGGTCGCGCCATGCTGGTGCCGGAGGGGAACGCGGAGGAGGCCTCGCTGGTGGACGGCCTGGAGGTGGTGGCAGCGCGCCATCTGCTCCAGGTCTGCGCCCATCTCAACGGCAACGACCCCATTCCGGCCTACACCACGCGGCGGCGCGCCAGGGGCGGACCACCAGCGGAGGAGGACCTTTCCGAGATACGCGGGCAACATCTGGCCAAACGGGCCCTGGAGATCGCCGCCGCGGGCTCCCACAGCCTGCTGCTGACCGGCCCGCCGGGAACCGGCAAGACCATGCTGGCGCGCCACCTGCCCGGCATACTGCCCACCATGACCGGGCTGGAGGCGCAAGAGACTGCAGCGATCCACTCCATCAGTGAGGGCGGTTTCGACATCAGGAACTGGGGCAAACGCCCGTTTCGCGCCCCGCACCACACCAGTTCGGGTGTCGCGCTGGTAGGTGGCGGCAGCCATCCCCGCCCGGGCGAAATCTCGCTGGCGCACAACGGCGTACTGTTTCTGGACGAGCTACCGGAGTTCGATCGCCGGGTACTGGAGGTACTGCGCGAACCCATAGAGTCAGGACAGATCACCATCTCCCGGGCCGCACGGCAGGCAGAGTTTCCCGCCCGCTTCCAGCTAATCGCCGCCATGAATCCCTGCCCCTGCGGCTATCTGGGCCACGGCAGCGGGCGCTGCCGCTGCACTCCGGATCAGGTTCGGCGCTACCAGGCCAAACTATCCGGCCCGCTGCTGGACCGGATCGACATGCACGTGGAGGTTCCGGCCATCCCGCTCGACCAGCTGAACCGGAGTCCGGCGGAGAAGAGCGAGACCAGCGCCCAGGTTCGCACCCGCGTGGAGAAGGCCCGCCACATCCAGCTGCAGCGCAACGGAGTTGCCAACGCCCGGCTCGGCAACCGGCAAATCGAAGAGTGCTGCCCCCTTGCTCCCGGAGATCACAAGCTGCTGGAGCGGGCCATCGAACAGCTTGGCCTCTCTGCCCGCGCCTATCACCGGATACTCAAACTGGCGCGCACCATCGCCGATCTGGAGGGCGCGGAGCGGATCGCAACCTCCCATCTCAGCGAGGCGATCAACTACCGGCGGCTGGACCGAAGAAACGTCGCCTGAAATCCGGTACCCCTCGAGGAACAAGCAGCCTCCTCCCTAGCCGCCCACCCAGCAGAACTGCAATGGCCAGGATACTCTGTATATCTACCGCCGCTGCTCCAAACAACGCTTTCTTCCGTTCCGGCTCCGGCTCAATCTCTTTCTCCGGAATATCCACCGCACTACCGTCACACCGATAACCAAGATCACAGGGACTAATGAACCTGTAGCCAGCGGCGCGAACCCCATCGACTACCTTCTCGAGATCACCCACTCCCATGGTTGGATGGTAGAAAAAGCTGGCCACCCGATCCCGGACCACAGAGAGCTTTTCGGCATAGCGAATCAAATCTTCAGGCACAACCTTGCGATACCCCGGAAAAGGTTCTCCTGTTACATTACCCATGTTCTCCGGGATCACCTGATAGCCATAGTTGTCCCTGTATATCGGATAGGGGAAAAACTGCCCAAAAAAATTGCCATCCGGGCTCTCATCGCTGAAGTAAATCAACCGTCCATAGTGAACCGGAAATATCTCCTGAATCGCCATGTAATCCGCCTCACTCGCCATATAATGGGGTGCCTCCCAGGCAAAGGGCCGGAAGCCGCTGTCAAGCAGCATACGCGCTGCATCCGCGGCCCTGCTGCTCGCCCACGCAGCGGAATCGTTCGGCACCGGGCCATGAAACTCCAACGAGTTATCACTGTTCACGGTAACCCGGTAAAACTCGAAATCATCTCCGGTCAAACCATTGAATGGGTTGTCCCCACCACTCCACTGATGGCTGTAGCCATGCATCACTATCGATGCCAGACCCTTTTCGTAGTAACGTTTTATTACCTCGGCCGTCGTGGAACCCGGCATTTCCAGCGAACGGGGGACGCCACCGGAATCCACTCCCCGCGGATCCTGATGGGTGGCAATGGCTGCAATGGTAAACGGGATCCCCTCCCTCTCCAGATAGCTGGCAACCTCCTCCAGCTGCTCACCGGCAACCCCGGGACTGACATCCTCCAGGCGCAACATGATCCGCTTCGGCTGCTCACCGATCCCGGAGCCCAGAATATCGTGCAGAACATCGGCAAAAGCCAGATAGCGATCCTCTTCGGAGAGATACATGAACGGCAGATCGCCAACGTACCAGAAGTTACCCGAGCTTATGATGTATGGCGTCTCCTCCAGATCATCGTCCAGGGTCGAATACGCTGTCGCATGAACCTCGACATCGCTGACAGAATCCACACGTATGATATTGAGCGCACCGTCACAATCCCACGGCCCATGCCTGGTATCCCCGGGCACCCACCCGTTGCCATCAATCTCGTTGATACAGGTTTTTATACTGGCCCCGGGGTTGGCGTGTACCACCACCCCCTTGTGCAGCTCCACATCCTTGTATCTGACCCGGTTGTATCTGGCATCGGGGTCGATCCCCAGGGGCCGGAATCCGTACCGCTCCGCGAACTCCTTCCTGCCTCCAACCAGATCGGCCAGAGCCAGGATATTGTGGTTCATCCATACCACCACGGCATTCGTCCCAGCGACATCGGCAAGAAAATCCTGATATCTGTCGTACCGCTCCTGTTTGCCCTGTGCCAGCCACTTCTCCGGCTCCTCATAGGTGGAGCCGATGTAGAAAACCGTATCATACTCATCCATCTGACCTGCCTGGTACCGAGTCACTGCCTCGATATCGACTTCGGTAGCGAAATGGCCAAGGAGATTTTCCAGCATGATTGCGTGCTCCTTTCCAATATGCCCGTAGCGTCCGGCATTGTCGTAGAGCACGAGAACCTCTTGCACCTCACCTGGCGCATCCGTGGCGTTTGCAATATGGGAGACAAGCAGCAAACAGCATACGGCAATACTCGATAGCATGGCGCGGGCGGTTACAGCCACCTCCCGTCGGCCCGCATCTCCAACCACGGATACAGGGCTTTTTCCATTGTCGTTCAACATTCAAACATACCTTTTTCTTTCTCCAAACAGCGGCACCAAAATGGCCATGAGCAGTGACAGCACGCCCAGTGCCCCACCACCGGAACCGCGTCCTGCGGAACCCGATACGGCAGCGTCCCTCCTGGGGATCTCTACACCCTTGCCATCACATTCAAAACCCAGGCTGCAAGGGCTGACAAATTCGTAACCGGCCTGCCTAACCCCCGCAACAACCTCCTGCAGCCGACTCGTTCCCAAATAGGGATGGTAGTAGAAGCTGGCCACGCCGTCCCGAACCACGGCGAGCTTTCTCGCATGACGGATCAGATCCGAAGGCATGACCTTGCGGTAGCCTGGCAAAGGATCCGGCACCACATTTCCCATGTTTTCCGGAATCAGCTGGTAACCGTACCTGTCCCTGGCGATTTGATAGGGAAAAAACTGGCCAAAGAATCTCCTGTTGGCGGAACCCTGTTCCGCTCCCGCAAAGTAGATCAATCTTCCATAGTAGACTGGGAAGATCTTCCGGATTGCCCGGTAATCGGTATCGCTGGCCATGTAGTGTGGCGCCTCCCAGGCAAAGGCCCTGAAACCGCTCTTCTGGAGCATACGCGATGCTTCGGCAATCCGGTTTTG
>DRMK01000262.1 GCA_011322575.1 Gammaproteobacteria bacterium | reverse complement strand
CGTGGCAAGAGAAACGGCGGCCTGGGTTGATGCCCGTAATCAGATGAAGAAACCTGTGGATTGGCGATTTACGACCGAAGACGCTCGTATCAAACTAAAGCGGCTTTATCCCAAATTATAAAGTTGAAAGAGTACTAGCCCCTCCCACAGTCCCGGGATACCGCCAAGCCATAGAGTGATTGTACGTGTTTACCGACTATCTGAAAGCGCTGCCCCAGTACCTGCTACCCCACCACCCGTTGTCACGTGTCGTGGGTCGCCTGGTACGCTGCCGGATCCCGGTAATAAAGAATCTGCTAATCAATGCGTTCACGCGCCTCTACCGGATTGAGATGGACCTTGCCGAAAACCCCGATCCATACAGCTACCCGGATTTCAACAGCTTCTTCACCCGGGCGTTGCGCCCTGAGGCTCGGCCGCTCGCTACTGCTGCGGAAGCGATCATCTCCCCGGTGGACGGGCAGATCAGCCAGGCAGGGACCTGCCACGACGGCCGTATATTACAGGCGAAGGGAAGGAGCTACACCCTGACGCAGCTCCTGGGAGACTCGGGGCTTGCGGCCAGGTTCGCTGGGGGGAGCTTCGCCACCATCTACCTCTCGCCGCGCGACTATCACCGGATCCATATGCCGCTGGCGGGCAGATTGCTGGAGATGGTGCACGTACCGGGCCGTCTGTTCAGCGTGAGCCCCGCGACCACCAGGGTGATACCCGGCCTGTTCGCCCGCAACGAGCGCGTAATATGCCTGTTCGATAGCGACGCCGGGCCTATGGCGCTCGTTCTGGTGGGGGCCATTTTTGTAGCCAGCATAGAGACCTGCTGGGCGGGTGTTGTCACCCCCCCTTCGGGCCGAACCATAAGGCGCCGAAACTACCGCGATGATCCAGCTGCCCCTTCTCTGGAGCGAGGCGCCGAGATGGGGCGCTTCAATATGGGCTCCACGGTGATCCTGCTGTTTGGCCCCGACCGAATAGCGTGGCAGCATGACTGCCGAGAGGGAGCAACTGTGCGGATGGGTCAACAGATAGGGGCCCTGTCGCACAAAATAGCGTTTACTGACAAAAGTGGGGGATGATTGGTTGCACTTTTGGATATACTAACGTATACAGGAAGATATCAGGAGTCGGGCGGCGTCGTGTCACCCGGCAACTGGTAACAGGAAGGGAATACTGTTGTGCAAGGCAAAGTTTGACATTAATTTTTTTCGATAATTCGAGGTAACGAGTAATGAACCGCAAAGGAAACACCATCAAGTTGGCCACAATCGCCATAGCGTTGGGATTGATGGCCGGTTGCGCCCACAACAAGGCCCCGGAAGGGGTATCGCCGGATGACGTGGCAAAGGCGCAAGCGGCGGCCGAAGCGGCCATGGCCGCTGCGCGCAAGGCGCAGAACAGCGCGGCGGCGGCGGAGCGTACTGCAAACGCAGCGATGAATGCAGCGCAGGACGCCAAGCGCGCCGCCGATGCCTGCAGTGAGCGCTGTGGCAGGATGACCGAAAAGGTCATGGCCAAGTAACAAACTGCTGGTCTCTACCAGAGGTCCGGGGACACCGTCTCCGGACCTTTTTTTGTGTCCACTTTTCCGACCGGAACCGGAATACCCCGCTGTTCACGGGCCACACGCTGCAGCTTCTCCCAATCCGGCTCCATCTGAATCTCTCCGCGCGCTGCGGTAATTACCTTGACCACCGGTGTCAGGTTGAACGCGGTATCCGGATCCTTGGCGCTCTCCTCCAGCAATGGGTGGGCTTCCAGATATAGCACTCCGTCCAACCATCCAGCCTTATAGGGTTGCTCGATAATCCGCACCGGGGTACCGATCGGCACCTGCTGGAACAGCTTTTCTATATCCTCCGGATATAGCCTTATACAACCGTGACTCACGCGCATGCCCACGCCGTAGGGTTTGTCGGTCCCGTGGATCAGATAACCGGGCAGGCCGAGGCGCAGCGCGAATCGTCCCAGGGGATTGTCCGGTCCCGGCTTCACCACCTTCGGCAATTCGACACCCTTCTTCGCATACTCCTCGCGTATTGAGTCCGGTGGTGTCCAGCTGGGATCACGAGTCTTCCGGGTAATACGCGTCCTGCCGATTGGGGTCTGCCAACCCTCCCTG
>DRMK01000261.1 GCA_011322575.1 Gammaproteobacteria bacterium | reverse complement strand
TTGCACCCGCCGGCGCAGCGCGCAATGGCCCTGCTTCTGGTGGCGGCCGCCGCCTGGCTGCTGCTGTTTCACCAAACCGGTGATCCCGGCGTGGCCCTGTTCCAGAGAACCATAGCGGTGGTTTCATTCCTGGCGGCCCTGCCGGGGCTGTGGCGGCTTGCCAGGGAGAGGTCCCGCGTCTCCCGGTGAGCGGCAACAGACAAGCCCGGTAAGAACCGATACCGCCTGTAGCGCCAGAATGGTATTATTCGCCGTTTTACATTGCCTGGTGCCATACCACCCCCCTTGTTCCGCATGAAAAATGCCGTCAAGATAGCCGTCACCCTGACGATACTGTTTCTCATCTTCCGCAACGTGGATGCCCAGCGTGTGACGCAGGTGATCGGTGCGGCGCACCCGGGATATGTGCTGTTGGGGTTCCTGGCCCAGCTTTCCAGTACCTTTATGGCTTCCTATCGCTGGAGCGTAATCATGAAGACGCTGCGCTTTGGGCAGGACTTTCCGTTCTATCTGAAGAGCTATTTCAAGGGGGCGTTCTTCAACCAGGCGCTGCCCACCAGCATCGGAGGAGATGCGTTGCGGGTGTTGGATGTGATCCGGCTCGGGTTCCGCAAGCGCAACGCCTTTGCCGGGGTGTTCATCGACCGGTTGGTGGGGCTGAGCGGCCTGCTGATGCTGAACCTGCTGGCCAATCTGCTGCGCCCGGATCTGTTGCCGGCCAGGATCTTCTGGGTGATAAATGCCATGTCGCTGGGGGGCATCGGGGCCATCCTGCTGTTGATGGCGGTGCAGCGCTTCAACCTGAACCGTTTCGCGCTGCTGCGCAACCGCTCCTGGTTGCGCCCGGTGCACGGCCTGTCGCGGCGTACCAACCGAGTGTACCGAGGCCGCATGGGCGCCATCCAGATCGTGCTGACCATAGTCACCCACCTGTTCTCGGTGCTCTCCATCTACTTTCTGGCGCAGAGCGTGGGGTTGGGGTATGGTCTGCTGACCTACCTGGTCATCGTGCCGCCGGTCATACTGCTGACCCTGATCCCGGTGACCCTGGCCGGGTGGGGGATACGCGAGGGGGCGATGGTGGGACTGTTCGCGCTGCTCGGGGCGGACAAGAGCGTGGTGCTGGCCATGTCCATTCTCTACGGCGTAGCTTTGATCGTCACCAGTCTGCCCGGCCTCTATTTCTATCTGACCGGAAAGTACCAGATCTAATGAAGGTCGATACCATGCGCCGCATCGATCACTGGGCAGGGGTGCCGCTCTGCTGGCTGGTGAGCGGGGTGCTGCGCCTCTGGCAGGCCATCAGGCCACCTGTCCAGGTTGCGCCGCGCAGGGTGCTGTTCATCGAACTCTCCGAGATGGGCAGCACCATCCTGGCGGATCCGGCCATGCAGAAGCTGAAGCGGGAGCGCGGGGTGGAGCTGTTTTTCCTCATCTTCGCCAAAAACGCCCCCAGCCTGCACCTGCTGGATACCGTTGCCCGCGACAACATCTTCACCATCCGCGAGGAGAGCCTGTGGCACCTGGCGCTGGATACCCTGGCCTTCCTGCGCTGGAGCCGCCGCAGGGGGATCGACAGCGTGGTCGACCTGGAGCTGTTCTCCCGCTTCACGGCGCTGCTCACCGGCCTCAGCGGGGCGGTTAACCGGGTGGGTTTCCACGCCTTCCACAACGAGGGGCTCTACCGGGGGGGGATGCTTACCCGGCGGGTGGCCTACAACCCTCACCAGCACATCGCCAGGAACTTCGTCGCCCTGGTCAACGCCCTGCTGGCCGACCGGGAGGAGCTGCCCTTCTCCAAGACCCTCATCGCCGACGAGGAGATCCGCCTGCGCAAAATCTCCGTGGATGCCGAACGGCGGGAGGCGATGCGCGACAGGATAAGGCGGCTCCATCCCGCCTGGCGGCCGCAGGAGCAGCCGCTGGTGCTGATCAACCCCAACGCGAGCGAGCTCCTGCCGCAGCGGCGCTGGATGCCCGAGCGCTACGTGGCGCTCATGAAGATGATCCTGGAGCAGTTTCCGCAGGCGCTGATCCTGATCACCGGAGCACCATCGGAGCGGGAGGAGGCGGAGTCGCTGCGCAGCGCCACGGGGAGCGGGCGTTGCATCAACTTCGCCGGCCAGCTGCAGCTGGGGGAGCTGCCTGTCCTTTACAGTATCGCAACCCTGATGGTGACCAACGACTCCGGTCCGGGTCACTTCTCCGCCATCACCGATCTGCCCACCTTCGTCCTGTTCGGGCCGGAGACCCCGGCGCTGTACGGCTCGCTGGGCAACTCGACCCCCATCTACGCCGGGCTGGCCTGCTCCCCGTGCGTCAGCGCCGCCAACCACCGCAAGACCCCCTGCCGGGACAACGTCTGCCTGCAGGTGATCCAGCCGGAGCAGGTGTTCGACACCCTGCGCCCGGTGCTGGAAAAAGCGGTACAATGACGCCCTCTGGCAAATTACTGTAGAACACTATGCCCCTGGATATCGAAGCCACCCTGGCCGCCCACAACGAAGCCGTCTCCTGTATCTCCGGACTCGCCCCACGGATCCACGAGGCGGCGCAGCGGATCCTGCGGGTCCTGGGCCACGGCGGGCAGATCTACGTGTGCGGCAACGGCGGCTCCGCGGCCGACTCGCAGCACTTCGCCGCGGAGCTGGCGGGACGCTTCGAGCGGGAGCGGCGCGGCTTTCCCGCCATCGCCCTTACCACCGATACCTCGGCGCTCACCTCCATCGGCAACGACTACGGTTACGAACAGATCTTCCGCCGTCAGCTGGAGGCGCTGGCCAGGCCGGGCGAGCTGCTGGTGGCCATCAGCACTTCGGGCAACTCGGCCAACATGGTCCGGACGGTGGAGTACGCCCGGGAGCACAACATTCAGACCGTGGGTCTGCTGGGGCGCGATGGGGGAGAGCTGGCCTCCCTGGTGGATCTGCCGCTCACCGTCCCGGTGAAGAGCACCGCGCGCATCCAGGAGGTCCACATCCTGATTCTGCACATGCTGTGCGAGGCGGTGGAATCCGGATATGAAGCTGACGATTCCTGATTTCAGCTCGGCCCGGGTGCTGGTGGCCGGCGATGTCATGCTGGACCGCTACTGGCGCGGCGGCGCCTCGCGCATCTCTCCGGAAGCTCCGGTGCCGGTGGTGCACATCCGGGAGGTGGAGGAGCGTCCCGGCGGCGCCGGCAACGTGGCGCTCAACATCGCCACCCTGGGGGCGAGCGCCACCCTGGTGGGGCTGACCGGAGAGGACGAGCCGGCCGACGCCCTCGAGCAGCGGCTCGGCAGCGCCGGGATCGAATGCCACTTCTGCCGCCTGCTTGGCCTTCCCACGGTCACCAAGCTGCGCATCATCAGCCGCCAGCAGCAGCTCATCCGGCTGGATTTCGAGGGGGACTTCGGCAGCGCCGGCCGTGGCGCGGATGCCATGCAGAAGCGCTATCGGGAACTGCTGCCGGAAGCGGACGTGGTGCTGCTTTCCGACTACGCCAAGGGCGCCTTGCAGCCTGTGACCCCTTTCATCGAGAGTGCGCGGGAGGAGGGCAGACGCGTGCTGGTGGATCCCAAGAGCCGGGACTTCTCCATCTACCGCGGCGCCAGCCTGATCACCCCCAACATGGCGGAGTTTGAGGCGGTGGTGGGCCCCTGCCGTCACGAGGAGGAGCTTGCCGAAAAGGGGCGGCGGCTCATCCGCGAGCTGGAGCTGGAGGCGCTGCTGGTGACCAGGGGCGAGCACGGCATGACCCTGCTGCGGGCTGAACAGCCGGAGCTCCATCTGCCCACCCGGGCGCGGGAGGTGTTCGACGTCACCGGCGCCGGCGACACGGTGATCTCGGTACTGGCCGCTGCGCTGGCCGCGGGGGAGAGTCAGGAGCGCGCCACGGCGCTGGCCAACCTGGCCGCCGGGATCGTGGTGGGCAAGCTGGGCACCGCCGCCATCAGCGTCCCCGAGCTGCGCCAGGCGCTGCGCGAGGAGAGCGGTGGCGGTGGCGTCATGAGCGAGGAGCAGCTGCTCCTGGCGGTGCAGGATGCGCGCAGCCAGGGGGAGCGCATCGTAATGACCAACGGCTGCTTCGACATCCTGCACGCCGGCCACGTGGCCTACCTGGAGCAGGCGCGCAGGCTGGGCGACCGGCTCATCGTGGCGGTCAACGATGACGCCTCGGTGGCGGCCCTCAAGGGCAGCGGCCGCCCGGTCAATCCGCTGGAGCGGCGCATGGCGGTGCTGGCCGGGCTGCAGGCCGTGGACTGGGTGGTGCCGTTCTCCGAATCCACCCCGGAGCGGCTCATCTGCAGTATCCGCCCCGATTGCCTGGTGAAGGGCGGCGACTACCGGCCCGAGGAGATCGCCGGATACGACTGCGTGATCGCCAGCGGCGGCGAGGTGCGGGTGCTGGATTTTGCGGAGGGGATATCCACCAGCGGCATAATCTCCACCATCAGGAGCGGGCAATGATTATCGTTACAGGGGGAGCCGGTTTCATCGGCAGCAATCTGGTCAGGGCGCTCAACGACGCGGGGCGCGACGACATCCTGGTGGTGGATGATCTGAGCGACGGCACCAAGTTCGTCAACCTGGTGGACTGCGCCATCCGGGACTATATGGACAAGGAGGAGTTCCTGCGCCGCATCGAGGCCGGAGAGCGCCTGGTGGGCTCCAACGGGGCGCTGTTCCACCAGGGAGCCTGCTCCACCACCACCGAGTGGGACGGCCGCTACATGATGAACAACAACTACGAATACTCCAAGCGGCTCCTGGAGTATTGCGTGGAGCGCAGCGTCCCGTTTTTGTACGCCTCATCGGCGGCGGTCTACGGCCTGCAGCGGGAGTTCCGCGAGGATCCCGCCAACGAGCGGCCGCTGAATGTCTACGGCTACTCCAAGCTGCTGTTCGACCACTATGTGCGGCGCATACTGCCCCTGAGCAAGACCCAGATCGCCGGCTTCCGCTACTTCAATGTCTATGGCCCGCGCGAGCAGCACAAGGGGAGCATGGCCAGCGTCGCCTTCCACCTCTACAACCAGATCCGGGAGAGCGGCCGCGTCAGGCTGTTCGAGGGGTGCGACGGCTACGGGGACGGGGAGCAGCGGCGCGACTTCATCCACGT
>DRMK01000260.1 GCA_011322575.1 Gammaproteobacteria bacterium | reverse complement strand
GAGCGGGATGAACCACCGGACATCGACGTGGACTTCGAGCACGAACGGCGCGAGGAGGTGATCCAGTACATCTACCGCAAATACGGCCGGGATCGCACCGCCCTGGCCGCCACGGTGATCCGTTACCGGCCACGCAGCGCCATCCGGGATGTGGGCAAGGTATTGGGACTGAGCCGGGATCAGATCGACCGGCTGGCCAAATCGGTACGCTGGTGGGATGGCAGAAAAATATCCCCCGAGGGGCTGAAAGAGATTGGATTTTCAGCCGATAATCCATTGATTCAGCGCCTGATCCGGCTGGTGGAAGGGATTATCGGCTTTCCACGCCACCTCTCCCAGCATGTGGGGGGATTCATCATCTCCGAGGGGCAGCTCTCCCGCCTGGTCCCCATCGAAAATGCCGCCATGGCCGACCGCACCATCATCCAGTGGGAGAAGGACGACCTGGAGGCGCTGGGGCTGCTGAAGGTGGATGTACTGGCGCTGGGGATGCTCAGCGCCATCCGCAAGGCGCTGGCCTATGTGAATGGCTACAGCGGTACGAAGCTGAGCATGGCGACCCTGCCGGCGGAGGACCCCGCTGTCTACCGGATGATTCAGAGGGCCGATACCATCGGCCTGTTCCAGATCGAATCCCGCGCCCAGATGTCGATGCTGCCCCGCCTGAAACCCGGCTGTTACTACGATCTGGTGATCCAGATCGCCATCGTCCGCCCCGGCCCCATCCAGGGCGACATGGTGCACCCCTATCTGATGCGCCGCAGCGGCAGAGAGCCGGTCAGCTACCCCAGCCCAGCGGTCAAAAAGGTGCTGCAACGCACCCTGGGCATACCCATCTTTCAGGAACAGGTGATGCAACTGGCAATGGTGGCAGCCGGGTTCAGCGCCGGCGAGGCGGATCAGCTACGCCGCGCCATGGCCGCCTGGAAACGCAAGGGCGGACTGGAAAAATTTGAACAGAAACTGCTCACAGGAATGAAAGCACGCGGCTACCCCGAGCCGTTCGCCCGGCAGATATTCCGCCAGATCCGGGGGTTTGGCGAATACGGTTTTCCCGAATCCCACTCCGCCAGCTTCGCCCTGCTCGCCTACGTCTCCGCCTGGCTCAAGTGCCACCACCACGCCGCCTTCACCTGCGCCCTGCTCAACAGCCAGCCGATGGGATTCTATGCCCCCTCCCAACTGGTGCAGGACGCCGCCCGGCATGGCGTCGAAATCCGGCCGGTTGATCTGCGCTATAGCGAATACGACAGCACCCTGGAGGCGACAGAAAACAGCACCCGCCCCGCCCTGCGCCTCGGCCTGCACATGGTCAAAGGGCTCTCCGGCACAGCGATTGAACGGCTGCTGGCGGCCCGGCGCAAGGCCCCGTTTCAAAATCTGCAGGATATTGTCTCCCGCACCCGGTTACAGCGGAATGATCTCGAGGCCCTGGCCGCAGCGGATGCCTTGCAGGGACTGGCCGGTAATCGCCACCATGCCGCCTGGCAGGCAAGCGGCACCGAGCAGCCCCTGCCCCTGCTGCCAACCCCGCACTTCAAAGAGCCGGAACCCCTGCTGCGTAAACCAACCGCAGGTGAAGAGGTAACGGCAGACTACGCCAGCACCGGACTCAGCCTGAAACAGCACCCGCTCGCCCTGCTACGGAAGCGGCTCAGGAAGCGCAACATCTGCACCGCACGGGAGTTGTGGCAGCTACCCAGCGGCAGTCATGCACGCGTGGCGGGGTTGGTGATCGGACGCCAGCGCCCCGGCTCCGCCAGCGGCGTTATTTTTGTCACCCTGGAGGATGAGACCGGCAACAGCAACATCGTGGTCTGGCCGAAATTCGCCGAAGCCCAGCGCAAGCCCCTGCTCAAGGCACAACTGCTGGTGGTAGCCGGCACCGTGCAGCAGGAAGAGGGGGTACTGCATCTTATCGCCGGACGACTGGAAGATCTGAGCAGTTGGCTGGGGGAGCTGCAGACCTCGTCACGGGATTTTCACTGAATCCGGATAAAAACCGTGAGCGTAATTACCTTCTAACCGGCTTGATCCGGTACACAACGATCAGCCAGTAGACAATACCGAGACAGAGCACCAGCAGTCCATACAGCAGCACATCCATGGCCTTGTCAGAAGAGAGGGAGAAGATCATGATCTTTCGAATCAACGCTGCG
>DRMK01000259.1 GCA_011322575.1 Gammaproteobacteria bacterium | reverse complement strand
TTGAGCGTTTTCCTGTGGAAAAGAGGAGAGCGTATCTGTGCGGAGAGGTGTCGGTGCCGCACTGATTGCCTGCGCAATTTCACGGCTAAGCCGTGACACCGCCCTGCTCTGGGCAGAAATGATTGCCTTGTACCCCGCGCCATCAACCTCCTCGGTAATCGATGTCCTGCTGCTGGCAAGCAGCTTTTTGTTGCGCCGGTCCAGAACGCTCCAGCGGGCGGCCAGATTTATCTCCCGCTCCAATCCGGCGTCCATCCGGTTTACGTCGACCACCACCTGATAGGGGAAGCCGTAGGTTTTATATCCGGGGTAGAGGGCGATGCGGGAGGTGTGCAACAGGCGGGAGAGGTTTTCCGCCAGTACCCGGGAGAAGTTTCCATGCAGCGGTTCCGCCCAGCGATGGAACTCTTCGAAGGTTATCTCGTTCTCGTCGTTGCGTAACACGATCTGGGGACGCAGCAGGTAGTCCGGCAGGGTGATGGGGCCGACAATGATGCCTGGCCCGGAATCTTCCAATCCGCTGTCGTCTTGCGCCAGCGGTGTCAGCAGGTAGAAGTAGGAGGGCCGGGTGGTGCCGCAGGCCGCCAGCAGGAGGAGGCAGCACCCCAGGAGCGTCAGCGTGGCGGGTCGATGCATGGCTATTTTTTCCCTTTCAGCAGTGTTTCCGGGTTGCGTTCGATGGTGTCCGCCAGATTGCGCAGCGCGCGAGCGGATTCGGTCAGTTCGTGCAGGGCGCGCGCGAGTTGGTAGTGCAGCTCGGAGTCGTCGGAGAGCTGCTCCCCGACGGTACCGAACGCCTCGTTGGCCTGCTCCATGGTGTGCTGGAAGCTGGCGGACATGGTCTCGGCATGGCTGTCCAGGTTGCGGGTCAGGGTGCGGATCTCCGTAACCACCCGCTGCACATCGAGCAGCGTACGGTCGAGGCGGGAGGAGAGCGGGGCTATCTGCCCGTCCAGATTGGTTACCATGGTATCGACGCTCTTCAGCGCACGGTTGAGGGAGCTGATGCTCTCCGCCAGCTCCGGTGAGTTGACCAGCCGTTCCAGTCCCGCCATGGTGGCCGCCAGGTTGTCGAGCAGCTTTTCGTAGCTGTAGTTCTCCAGCTTGCCGCCCAGTTTGTCCAGCAGGGAGGGAACGGTGGGGATCTCCGGATATTCGGTCATCACTCCCGCATATTTGGCGGGCTTGTCAGGATAGTAGTCCAGCTGGATGAACAGCTGTCCGGTGATGAAACTGTGGATCTGCAGCTGGGCGCGCAGGCCGCGCTCCACGAGGTTCTGCAGGTCGAAGCCGGCGGGGGCCTCCCTCTCGCCGGTGGCGATGAAGAAGCGGCGCGGATTGATCTCGATATGCACCGGGATGTAGATCTGCTCCGTTTGCGGATCCACCTGCAGGGTGATGTCGGTCACGGTGCCCACCTTGACGCCACGGAAGCTGACCGGGGCACCCTCGTTCAGCCCGGTGACGCTGTTTTCGAAGAACAGCACGTAGTGCCTCTTCCTGGAGAACATGGCGCCGTCGCTGAGCAGAAAGACCGCCAGCAGGAACAGTCCGAGGGCAGCGATCACGAACAGCCCGATCAGGGTTGGATTGGCCTTTCTGCTCACGGCTCGCCCCGGTTGAGGAAGGCGCGCACCTTGATGTTCTCCGCATTGTCACGCAGCATTTTTGGATCACCTTGGGCGATGATGGTCCGGCTCTCATTATCGAGAAAAACCGAGTTGTTTCCAATAGTAAAGATGCTGGCCAGCTCGTGGGTTACCACCACGATGGTGGCGCCCAGGCTGTCGCGGATCTCCAGGATCAGCTCGTCCAGCCGCCGGGAGCTGATGGGGTCGAGCCCGGCGGATGGCTCGTCGAAGAACAGCACCTCGGGATCCAGGGCGATGGCGCGCGCCAGGCTGGCCCGCTTGCGCATGCCACCGCTGATCTCGGCAGGGTAGAACTGCTCGAACCCGGCCAGCCCCACCAGCGCTAGCTTCAGGGAGGCGATCTCGTTCACCTCCCGTTCGCTCAAGTCGGTGTACTCCCCAAGCGGCAGCGCGACATTTTCCTGCAAGGTCATGGAGCTCCACAGGGCGCCGCTCTGGAACAGCACCCCGAAGCGGCGTTTCAGCGCCTCCCGCTCCTGCGGCGGGGCTTTCCAGAAATCGATCCCGTCGAACCAGATCTCCCCCTTGCGGGGTGACTTGAGACCGATCAGGTGCTTGAGCAGGGTGCTCTTGCCGCAGCCGCTGCCGCCCATGATGATGAACACATCCCCCCGCTCGATGGTAAAGTTCAGATCCCGCTGGATCACGAAGTCGCCATAGGCCATGGTGAGATCCACCACCCGGATATGCTCCTCGCCGCTCATATACCCAGCTTCTGGTACATGACGGTCATCAGGGAGGCGGAGACGACGATGAATACGATGGCGGTGACCACCGCCGAGGTGGTTGCCTCACCCACCGCCGAGGCGCTGCGTCCGCACTGCATGCCGCGCAGGCAACCAGCGACGGCGATCAGGATGCCGTACACCGCGCCCTTGCTGAGTCCCACCAGGAAGTGCTGCATGGTGAGCGCCGACAGGGTCTGCTGGTAGTATTCGTTCAGATCCACGTTGAAGGCCAGCACCGCCACCAGCATGCCGGCGACCATGCCCACTAGGCTGGCGTACAGGGTCAGCAGGGGAGCCATCAGGATCAGCGCCAGCATGCGCGGCAGCACCAGGAAGTCCACCGGAGAGATCCCCAGGGTCCGGTAGGCGTCGATCTCCTCGTTCACCTGCATGGTGCCGAGCTGCGCGGCAAAGGCGGCCCCGGTGCGGCCAGCCAGGATGATGCCGGTCATCAGCGCGCCGATCTCGCGCGCCATGCCGATCCCCACCAGATCGGCAATGTAGATCTGGGCGCCAAACTGCGCCAGCTGCACCGCCCCCATATAGGCCAGGATCAGCCCCACCAGAAAGCTGATCAGGGAGACGATGGGCAGCGCCTGCGGTCCCGTCTCCTGGATGGTGAGCGCCAGATCGGAGCGCCGGTACTGCGCCTTGCCGCGCAGCAGCCGTCCTACGGAGAGCGTGACCTCGCCGACAAAGCGGATCATCGCCGGCGCGCCGCGGATCAGATCCAGCGCCACCTGGCCCACATATCGCAGAACCGACGGTGGCTCCACATGCCGCCCGGTGGCCTGTTCCGGCACCGCGAAGGCGAGTTTCAGCAGCCGCCGCGCCCCCTCCGGAAGCCCGCTGTCGTCCACCTCGATGTTACGGTCGTTACAGAGTCTGGTTACGTTTCGCAGGAAGTTGATCAGGCCACTGTCCCAGGCCGAGATGCGTTCCGATTTGAAAATAACCCTGTTTATCTGCGCTGGTTTCTCCAGCCGTCGCCGAACCTCATCGGCAGGGGGAAGCCTGTCCCGCATCCTCCAGTTGCCGGACAGTTCCACCTGCAGGGTGGTGTCGCCGAGGAGAGAGAGAGCCAGTTTCCAGGGCGGTTGTTCCTTGGGGTGCGATGCGTTCAGCTGATTTTCCCGGTTGTTGGGTTTCAACAATCTGTTTTGGCGGGATTATTCTAGCATCAGATGAGAGTCAGGAGGTATCCGGGGCAATATATGGTAGTCCAGGTTTTATTCGTAGTGCGTCCACAAACGAATAACTTTTATGACATGCTCTGCTTCATAAACCTGATAGACCAGTCTGTGTTGAATATTGATTCTTCGTGAATATGCACCGGATAAATCACCCACTAGCTTTTCATATGGTGGTGGGTTTTGATACGGATCTTCTTTAATCACATCTAACAGCGCCTGGGCTTTTTCCTTTAACCCGGACGCTGATATTTTTTTTGCATCCTTCTGTGCTTGCCTGGTATATCGTAACTCCCAGCTCACCAATCGAGCTCCTTGGGCAATTCCAGAAAATCTTCCTCCAACCCCTCTTTTATCGACTCTCTCATTCCTGGAACAGAGAGCAAGTGAATAGTTTCTGAAATAGAGTTCCAATCCTCTTCGGAGATCAGAACAGCATTTCTTCTTTTACCGGTAATTATAATGGGTTGGTGGGTTTCTGCCGTCTCATCAATCAGAGTGTACAGCCTGGAGCGAGCTTCTGTAGCATTCAAAATAGTCATGACGATTACCTCCTTGGTAAAACGTACGATATTGCGTACGTGATGTCAAGGGCTATCTTGAACACAACACCTTTCTGGAGACCAGAGGCGTGCATATGGGCGCCAAGGAAGAGCGGGCTTTTGCTATGCTGGCTCAGCAGGCCGAAGCCTCGATTGGGGTTATGGCCGGTTGGCGGTGAACTCAGCGCCAGATGAACTATCGGCAGATTCATGTGGTAGAGTGGTTCGGGAGCGAGGAGGAGCACGGCTGGATCTCCATGATTACCACCCTCTACTGGCACGACTACGAAACCTTCGGCTCCGATCCCAGGCGCGATCGCCCTGCCCAGTTCGCCGGTCTGCGCACCGATGAGGAGCTGAACGAGATCGGGGAGCCGCTGGTCATCTACTGCAAGCCGCCGCGGGATCTGCTGCCCCATCCGGAGGCCTGCCTGCTCACCGGGATCACGCCGCAGATGGCGGATGAGCGGGGCGTGCCGGAGCCGGAGTTCATCGCCCGCATCCATGCCGAGCTGGCGCAGCCGGGCAGCTGCGGGGTGGGTTACAACACCTTGCGTTTCGACGACGAGGTGACGCGCCATACCCTCTACCGCAACTTCTACGACCCTTATGCGCGCGAGTGGCAGAACGGCAATTCACGCTGGGACATCATCGACCTGGTGCGCATGTGCTACGCCCTGCGCCCCCAGGGGTTGGAGTGGCCGCTGCTGGATGGAAAGCCCACCTTCCGCCTGGAGGAGCTGGCCGCCGCCAATGGCATCGAGCACGGCTCCGCCCACGACGCCCTCTCCGACGTGCGCGCCACCGTCTCCCTGGCGCGCCTGGTACGGCGTCATCAGCCGCGGCTCTACGACTGGCTGTTCCGGCTGCGCGACAAGCGCAGGGCGGCCGCGCAGCTGGATCTGGCAGCGCGCAGGCCGGTGCTGCACACCTCGCGCATGTACCCGGCGGAGAGCGGCTGCACCACCCTGGTGATGCCCCTGGCGCAGGATCCGCGCAACGGCAACGGCGTGCTGGTGTACGACCTGCGCCACGATCCGGAGCCGTTTCTGGAGCTGGATGTGGATCGCCTGAAGGAACTGCTGTTTACCCGCAGCGAGGATCTGCCGCAGGGGACGGCGCGTCTCCCGGTCAAGTCGGTAAAGCTCAACAAGTGCCCGGCCCTCGCCCCGCGCGCCACCCTGGATGCCGCGGCCATCCAGCGCATCGCCATCGACCCGGAGGCCTGTGACCGGCACTGGCGGGTGCTGGAGTCCCATCCGGCATTCATGCAGCGGGTGGCGCAGGCCTACGGCGGCCGGGAGTTTCCACCCGCAGCAGACGTGGAGCTGGCGCTCTACGAAGGTTTCTTTGACGATGGGGATCGTCTCCAGATGGAGCGGGTGCGCGGCGCCTCCCCGCAGGAGCTGGCCGCCCTGGGATCCGGGTTCCGGGACGGGCGGCTGCCGGAGCTGCTGTTCCGCTACCGCGCCAGGAACTGGCCGCAGACCCTGTCGGAAGGGGAGCTGCAGCGCTGGGAGCGGTTGCGTGGCGAACGGATCCGCCACGGCGCGGGGGGAGAGACGCTGGGGCTGGAGGAGTACCGGCAGCGGATCGCCGCCCTGCGCCGGGAGCGTGACGGAGACCCCGAAGCGCAGCGTCGCCTGGACCGGCTGGAGGAGTGGGGAGAGATGCTGGAGCGCGGCCTGCTCAGCGCCAGCTGACCATCTCGTTCAGCGGGCGGCGCGGCGACAGCTCACCGGTCTCGGCGGGATAGCCGATGCTCAGCAGGGAGAGAGGAACCCGGTCCGCCTCCAGCTCCAGCAGCTCGCGGACCCGCCGCTCGTCGAACTCCCCCACCCAGGTGGAGGAGAGCCCGGCAGCCACCACCGCCAGTTGCACGTAGGTGGCGGCGATGGTGGTATCCTGCAGGGCGTAGATGGTGGCGCCGCGCTCGCCGAACCGCTCCGCCGAACGCACCGGATCGGCGCTGAACACCAGCACCACCGGCGCCTCGGCGATGAACTGCTGTCCCGAGGCGGCCGCCGCCAGCTGTTCGCGTATCCCCTCGCTGCGCACCACCGTAATGTGATATGCCTGCAGATCACCTGCGGAGGGGGCGGCGCAGGCCATCTCCAGGATGGCGTTCAGCTTCTCCTCCTCCACCGGTGTGTCCGTCTGGTACTTGCGGATGGAGTGGCGGTGGCGGACGGTCTCGAAGAAATCCCACATGGCCCTCTCCTGTTACTGCATCTGCTGCGCGGCGGGGTGGTCGGGGAAATTGAGCTTCAGCACGCGCCGCGCATCGTCGGCCAGACCCTCGCGCCCCATGCTCCGGTAGGCCCGCTCCATGATGGCCAGCGCTTCGGCCACCGACGGGCTGTTCTGGTAGTGCTCCACCACATACTTGGCGCGGTTGGCGGCGGCCAGGTGGGCCTCCCTCTCCAGGTAGAACCTGGCCACATGGATCTCGTGGCGCGCCAGGCTGTTGTACAGATGTTTCATCCGCTGCAGGGCGTCGGCGCGGTACCGGCTGTCGGGAAACTTGCGCACCAGCTCCGAGAAGTAGTTGAACGAACGGCGCAGGTGGCTCGGATCGCGCTGGGTCGGATCCTGGTCGAATAACTCGTTGAGGAAGCTCTCCCCCTGGGAGAAGCTGGCCAGTCCCCGCAGATAGTAGGCATAGTCCACCTTGGGGTGGCGTGGATGCTGCTTGATGAAGTTGTCCGCCGCGGCGATGGCCGACTCCGGCTCCTCCCCCTTGTAGTAGGCGTAGATAATATCCAGATCCGCCTGCTCGGCATACTCTCCGTATGGGTAGGCGGCCTTCAGCTCCTCGTAGTAGCGGATGGCGCTCTCGTAGTCACGGGCGTCCAAGGCGCTTTTGGCCTCCTGATAGTAGCGCTGGGCGGACCACTCCTGTTTTTTCTCCACGCCGGCGCAGGCACCCAGCAGCAGAACCAGGAGAACCATGGTAAAACGGATCGGCAGTCGCATTGTGTTAGAGTATCCGGGCAATCCAGTAACCTGGAGTATGATTCTCTCCACCTGAAGAGGTTCACATTCTATCCGAAACATGGACAAACCGATAGGATCCGGCCATTCCGCTCTGCGGCTGGAGGCGCGGATTCCCCCGGAACTGGCAGGCCGGCGCCTCGATCGCGCCCTGGTGGAGCTGTTTCCCGACTACTCCCGCAGCCGTCTCGGCCAGTGGATAAGGGAGGGGCAGGTCCGGGTGGACGGGCAGCCCCGGCGCGCGCCCTCCCACCGGATCGCCGGAGGGGAGATGGTGGAGCTGGAGCCGCGGCAGGAGCCGAACCGGGAGTGGAGGGCGCAGGAGATCCCGCTGCGCATCCTGCACGAGGATGAGGCCATCCTGGTGATCGACAAGCCGGCCGGTCTGGTGGTGCACCCGGCGGCCGGAAATCCGGATGGTACCCTGCTCAACGCCCTGCTGCATCACGCCCCGGAGCTGGAAGCGGTGCCCCGCGCCGGAATCGTCCACCGGCTCGACAAGCAGACCAGCGGATTGCTGGTGGTGGCGCGCACCGTCACCAGCCACATTCGCTTGGTGGAGCAGCTGCAGGCGCGCACTGTGAAGCGTGAGTACCGGGCCGTGGTCAGCGGGGTGATGATCGCCGGAGGCACGGTGGACGCCCCCATCGGGCGCCACCGGGTGGATCGCAAGCGGATGGCGGTGAGCGGGCAGGGCAAACCGGCCATCACCCACTACCGGGTGGCGCAACGTTTTGCCGCCCACACCCTGCTGAAGGTGTGGCTCGAGAGCGGGCGCACCCACCAGATCCGGGTCCACATGGCCCATATCCGTCACCCGCTGGTGGGTGATCCGGTGTACGGCGGGCGGCTGCGCATCCCTGCCGGCTGCGGCGACAGGCTGGCCGAGGTCCTGCGCGGCTTCCGGCGCCAGGCGCTGCACGCCGCACGGCTCGGCCTGACGCACCCCGCCAGCGGGAAGCAGATGGAGTGGCAGACCCCGCTGCCGGAAGATATGGCGCGGCTGGTGGAGGCCCTGCAGGAGGATCAGCGGGCCGATGCATCCTGACTGGATCGTCCCGGAGTGGCCCGCGCCGCCGCGTGTGAGGGCCTGCGTCACCACCCGCAGTGGCGGGTGCAGCCCTCCCCCCTACGATTCACTCAACCTCGGGGATCACGTGGGAGACCGTCCGGCGGCGGTGGCTGGCAATCGCGCGCTTCTCGCCCGGGCCCTGGAGCTTCCGGCGCCTCCCCTGTGGCTCAGGCAGGTGCATGGTTGCGGCATCGTGGAGGCTGACCGCGCGCCGCCGGGAAGCGAGGCGGACGGCAGTATCGGTCGCACCCCCGGAAAGGTGTGCGCGGTGCTGAGCGCCGACTGCCTGCCGCTGCTGCTGTGCGACGCCACCGGGAGCTGCGTGGCGGCCGTCCATGCGGGATGGCGCGGTCTGGCGGCGGGTGTGGTGGAGGCGGCGGTGGCCGCGATGCGCGTCCCTCCCGCCAGGATTCTGGCCTGGCTGGGCCCCGCCATCGGCCCGCACCACTTCACGGTGGGGGACGATGTGCGGACCGCTTTCCTGTCCCGGAACAGCGCCGCGCGGCAGGCGTTCCGCCCTGCCGATGGCCGCTGGCTGGCCGATATCTATCTCCTGGCCCGGCAACGGCTGCGGGGCTGCGGAGTGACCGCCATCCATGGCGGTGGCTGGTGCACCTGGCGGGAGCGGGAGCGTTTTTTCTCCTACCGGCGGGACGGGGAAACGGGGCGCATGGCCAGCCTGATCTGGTTGGCCTGAGCAATAGTAACGCAGCACTCGTGTACGATAGAGCGGGCAAGGAGACGGGAGAACCTGGACATGGCCAACAACTGGTACAT
>DRMK01000258.1 GCA_011322575.1 Gammaproteobacteria bacterium | reverse complement strand
GGGTACCGGCAAGGAGCTGGTGGCGCGCGCCCTGCACCGGCACAGCCCGCGCAGCGGCGCGCCGTTCATCGCCCTCAACATGGCCGCCCTGCCGCGGGATCTGCTGGAGTCGGAGCTTTTCGGTCATGAGCGGGGCGCCTTTACCGGGGCCCAGAGCCAGCGACAGGGACGCTTCGAGCAGGCCGACGGCGGTACCCTGTTTCTGGACGAGATCGGAGACATGCCGGCGGAGCTGCAGACCAGGCTTCTGCGGGTGCTCGCGGACGGGGAGTTCTATCGCGTGGGCGGCCACTCCCCCATCCGGGTCGATGTGCGCATCATAGCCGCCACCCACCAGAAACTGGAGGAGCTGGTGGAGAAGGGGCTGTTTCGCGAGGATCTGTTCCACCGCCTCAACGTCATCCGGGTACACATCCCGGCGCTGCGCGATCGGCGCGAGGACATCCCGCTGCTGATGAACCACTTTCTCCAGGCGGCCGCCGACGAGCTGGAGGTGGCCGCCAAACAGGTGACCCCGGAGGTGGAGCGCTATCTGTCCGGTCTCGGCTGGCCGGGCAACGTGCGCCAGCTGGAGAACACCTGCCGCTGGCTGACCGTCATGTCCCCCGGCCAGCTGATCACCATGGAGGATCTGCCGCCGGAGCTGAAGGAGGGGGCGCAAGATCCGGAACCCTCCGGCGACTGGCAGCTGGCGCTGCGCCGCTGGGCCGAGCAGCGTCTGGCCCGGGGGGATACCGGCCTGCTGGAGAGCGCCGTTCCCCAGTTCGAGCGCATCATGATAGAGACCGCCCTGAAGCACACCGGAGATCGGCGCCAGGACGCGGCGCGCCTGCTGGGGTGGGGGCGCAACACCCTGACCCGCAAGATAAAGGAGCTGGCCATCGAAGGGTGATGCTGCATGTAGTCCTCTACCAGCCCGAGATCCCGCCCAACACCGGCAACATCATCCGGCTCTGCGCCAACACCGGGGCCTGCCTGCACCTGATACGCCCCCTCGGTTTTCAGCTGGACGATGCCCGGCTGCGCCGCGCCGGGCTCGACTATCGCGAGCATGCCAAAATCCAGATCCACGACAGCCTGAGGGAGTTTGGCACCGCTTTCCAGCCGGCCCGCATCCTCGCCTGCTCCACCAAGGGTCACCGCAGCTATGCTGACATGGACTACCGGGAGGACGACGCCCTGCTGTTCGGCCCGGAGACCCGTGGCCTGCCACGGGAAGTGCTGGATGGCCTGCCCCCGGAGCAGCGGCTGCGTATCCCGATGCTGCCCGGCAGCCGCAGTCTCAATCTCTCCAACGCGGTAGCGGTAATCGTATATGAGGCGTGGCGGCAGCTCGGTTTCTCCGGCTCCGGGTGAGGACGGTAGTCAATATTTCCACCGTGGGGTACACTTGAACGATTTCCGGTACAGTTTTCAGGAGAACCGGTTTTTCGTGAAGCGTAGGCTGTATGTAAAGACCTTCGGCTGCCAGATGAACGAGTACGACTCCGCCAGGATAGCGGATCTGCTCGGGGCATCGCACGGTTTCGAGCTGGTGGAGGATCCCGAGCGGGCGGATCTGCTGCTGCTCAACACCTGTTCCATCCGCGAGAAGGCGCAGGAGAAGGTGTTCTCCCAGCTGGGGATGTGGCGTGAATTGAAGGAGCGGCGCCCCGGCGTGGTGATCGGGGTGGGGGGGTGTGTCGCCAGCCAGGAGGGGGAGCTGCTGCGCGAGCGGGCTCCCTGCGTGGATCTGGTGTTCGGGCCCCAGACCCTGCACCGCCTGCCGCAGATGCTGGAGGAGTTGCAGCTCGGCCGGAAGGGGGTGGTCGATGTATCCTTCCCCGAGATCGAAAAGTTTGACCGCCTGCCGGAGCCGCGGGCCGACGGCCCCGCGGCCTATGTGTCGGTCATGGAGGGGTGCAGCAAGTACTGCAGCTACTGCGTGGTGCCCTATACCCGTGGCGAGGAGATCAGCCGTCCCTTCGACGACGTGATCGCCGAGGTGGCGCGTCTCGCGGAGCAGGGGGTGCGCGAGGTGAACCTGCTGGGGCAGAACGTCAACGCCTACCGAGGAGAGATGCACGATGGCGGGCAGGCGGATCTGGCGCTGCTCATCTCGTATGTGGCGGCGGTGGATGGCATCGAGCGGGTCCGCTACACCACCTCCCACCCGGTGGAGATGAGCGACGCGCTGATCGGGGTCTACGCCGAGGTGCCGGAACTGGTCAGCCATCTCCATCTGCCGGTGCAGAGCGGCTCGGACCGCATCCTGGCGCTGATGAAGCGGGGCCACAGCGTGCTGGAGTACCGGCGGATCATCCGCCGCCTGCGGGAGGTGCGCCCCGGCATCTCCATCTCCACCGATTTCATCGTCGGCTTTCCGGGTGAGACCGAGGCTGACTTCGCCGCCACCATGAAGCTCATCGAACAGGTTGGGTTCGATCACTCCTACAGCTTCATCTACAGCGCCCGGCCCGGAACGCCGGCCGCCGCCATGCCCGACGATGTGCCCCTGGAGGTGAAGAAGCGTCGTCTGGCCACCCTGCAGCAACGGATCGCGGAGCAGGCCGGCGAGATCAGCCGCGCCATGGTGGGCACGGTACAGCGGGTGCTGGTAGAGGGCCCCGCGCGCCGCGATCCCCGGCAGCTGGCGGGCCGCACCGAAAACAACCGGGTGGTAAACTTCACCGCGGATCACTCCCTGATCGGAGGGTTTGCCGAGATACGGATCACCGAGGCGCTGCCCAACTCGTTGCGCGGCGAACCGGTTTCCGAGGCATCATTGACCGCCACTGCATGAGCGAGCCCCTGGAGACCATAGACTTCGTTCTGGAGCCCGCCGACAATCAGCGCCTGGCCAACCTGTGCGGGCAGCTGGACGAGCACCTGCGCCAGCTGGAGCGCCGCCTCGGGGTGGAGATCAACAACCGGGGCAACAGGTTCCGCGTCATCGGTGGCGGCGGCGCGGCGCAGCTGGCCAGCAGGGTGGTCCAGGAGCTCTACCAGGAGACCGCCGAGCGCTCCCTGACCCCGTCGGGAGTCCACCTGTTCCTGCAGCAGTCCGGGGTGGACGGCCTGCTGGACAGGGAGATGGCCCCGGCTCCGGAGATCGCCATCCGGACCCCGCGCCGCACCATCCGGGGGCGTGGCGCCAACCAGCAGCAGTATCTCCGGCAGATCCTGCGGCGCGACGCCATCTTCGGCATCGGCCCCGCCGGCACCGGCAAGACCTATCTGGCGGTGGCCTGCGCGGTGCAGGAGCTGGAACAGGATCGGGTGCGGCGCATCGTGCTGACCCGCCCGGCGGTGGAGGCGGGGGAGCGGCTCGGTTTCCTGCCGGGGGATCTGGCCAGCAAGATCGACCCCTACCTGCGCCCGCTTTACGATGCCTTGTACGAGATGCTCGGATTCGAGCGGGTCGCCAGGCTGATCGAGCGCAACGTGATCGAGGTGGCGCCCCTGGCCTACATGCGCGGGCGCACCCTGAACGAGTCGTTCATCATCCTGGACGAGGCGCAGAATACCACTCTGGAGCAGATGAAGATGTTTCTGACCCGCATCGGGTTTGGTTCCCGGGCGGTGATCACGGGCGACGTTACCCAGATCGACCTCCCCAGGGGAAGCCGCTCCGGGTTGCGCCACGTGGTGGAGGTACTGAAGGGGGTCGAAGGGGTGGCGTTCACCTTCTTCCAGGCCCGGGACGTGGTGCGTCACGAGCTGGTGCAGCGCATCGTGACCGCCTACGAGAAGTTCGGGGAGTGAGCCCCTCCGCGCCGCGTCTCCTCCTGGATCTGCAGCAGGCCCTGGAGAGGCCGCGCCGGCTGCCCTCCCGGGAGGAGTTCGAGAGCTGGGTGCGCGCTGCCCTCGCCGCGGCCGGCCACCGGGCGGGGGAGCTGGAGCTGACCATCCGGATCGTGGAGGCCGGGGAGAGCGCGCGCCTCAACGAGCGGTACCGGCGCCGCGCGGGAGCCACCAACGTGCTCTCGTTCCCCTTCCACACCCCCCCCGGGGTGGAGCTGCCGCTGCTGGGTGATCTGGTAATATGTGCCCAGGTGGTGGAGCGGGAGGCGCAGCAGCAGGGCAAGGATCCCGCGGCCCACTGGGCGCACATGGTGGTGCATGGCGTGCTCCACCTGCTGGGTCACGACCACACCGGGGCGCGCCAGGCGCGCGAGATGGAGGCGCTTGAAATCGCCATCCTGGCCGGATTAGGCTATGACAATCCCTATTGACGTGAACGGAGAATGAACCAAGAGAGTCAATCCGAACCCCCCGCGACGCAAGGGGAGAAGCCGCACCTTTCCTGGCTCGAGAAGATCGGCCAGGCACTGTACCAGGGAGAGCCACGCAGCAGGGATGAGCTGCTGGAGATGATGCGCGACGCGGCGCGGCGCGGCCTGCTGGATGGCGATGCCCTGGCGATGATCGAGGGGGTGCTGCAGGTGGCCGAGATGCAGGTGCGGGACATCATGATCCCCCGTTCCCAGATGGTGGTGGTGGAGCGGGACGCCGATCCGCGCTCCTGGCTGCCGGTGATCATCGAATCGGCCCACTCCCGCTTCCCGGTGATCGAGGAGAGCCGGGACGAGATCATCGGTATTCTGCTGGCCAAGGATCTGCTCGCCTGGCTCGCCCAGGGTGGTGACGAGGCGTTCGACATCCGCGAGGCGCTGCGGCCGGCGGTGTTCATCCCGGAGAGCAAGCGGCTCAATGTGCTGCTCAAGGAGTTCCGCGCCAGCCGCAACCACATGGCCATCGTGGTGGACGAATATGGAGGGGTGGCCGGTCTGGTGACCATCGAGGATGTGCTGGAGCAGATCGTGGGCGAGATAGAGGACGAGCATGACATAGACGGGGACACCTACATCATGCGCTACGGCCCGAACCGGCACACCGTCAAGGCGCTCACCCCCATCGACGAGTTCAATGACTATTTCGCCGCGGATTTCAGCGACGACGAGTTCGACACCATCGGTGGCCTGGTGATGAAGGGTTTTGGACACATGCCCAAACGGGGTGAGCAGATAACCCTGGGGCAGTTCCGCTTCAAGGTACTGCGCGCCGATAACCGGCGCATCCACCTGCTGCAGGTGGTCAGGGGCGACGGCGTCACCAAGCAGCCGGAAGAGGCTGCCGCCAGTGAGTAACGGGATGCCATCCGCCGCCAGGCAGGGGGGATGAGCCGGGGGCGTGGAGACCGGCTCCTGGGGGCGGGCTGGAGAGGGGATCTGGTGGCCGCTGCCGCCGGCGCGCTGCTGCCGCTGGCCTTCGCCCCCTACCACATCTTCCCCGTCGCCGTTCTCTCCCCCGCGCTCCTCTTCGCCTCCCTGCTGCGGTTGACCCCGGCGCGCGGCCTGTGGCGCGGCTGGCTGTTCGGACTGGGAATGTTCGGGGTGGGTGTCTCCTGGATCTTCGTCTCCATCCACCGCTTCGGCGCCGCCAGTGTTCCCCTGGCGACACTCCTCACCATGCTGTTCGTCTGCGTGATGGCGCTCTATCCCGCCCTGTTCGGCTACCTGGCGCTTCGCATCCTGAACGGCCCGTGGTGCGGCGCGAAAACGGCTCCGGCGCTGGAGCTGCTGCTGGCGCTACCCGCCCTCTGGGTGCTGGTGGAGTGGTGGCGGGGGTGGTTTTTGAGCGGGTTTCCCTGGCTCAATCTCGGGGTCAGCCAGCTCGCCGCACCCCTGGCGGGGCTCGCTCCCGTTCTGGGGGAGTACGGGGTCTCCTGGGCGGTGGCGTTCAGCAGCGTACTGCTCCTCTTGATGCTGCAGCGGTGGGGGAGAATCCGGTACTGGCTGGCGTTGCTGGTGATCCTCTGGACCGGGGGCTGGCTCGCGGGCGGGGTGGAGTGGACCAGACCCGAAGGCGCCCCGCTGCGGGTGGCGCTGCTGCAGGGCAACGTACCCCAGGAGATCAAGTGGCTGCCGGAGCAGCTGGTTCCCAACCTGGAGCTGTACAGTGGACTCACCGCCAGCCACTGGGACAGCGATCTGATTGTCTGGCCGGAAACCGCCATTACCGCCTTCTATCACCAGCTGGAGGATGGGTTCATCCGGCAGCTGCAGCGGGCGGCGGAGGAGCACCGGACCGACATCCTGGCCGGGTTGCCCGTCACCGACCCCGAGAGCGGCCGCTACTACAACGCCGTGATGAGCGTCGGCAGCAGCCGGGGGTTTTACCGCAAGCACCACCTGGTTCCGTTTGGTGACTT